>NZ_LOHE01000076.1 GCF_001559865.1 Abyssisolibacter fermentans | reverse complement strand
TCAATTACCTCCTACTCGATTTTCTTAGGAAATTATAAACACATATAAAAATTTTGATAAATTTATATGAACAATATGAATCAAGGAAAATATTTAAAAATTTAAATAAGGAGGATGTTAAAATTGATTATAGTAATAAGACCGAAAACGCAAAAAGAACAGCTTGATAAGCTAAAAGAAAAGATAAAAAAACTAGGGTTACAGATACATGAATCAATAGGACAAAATTATCATATATTAGGGTTAATAGGAGATACAAGAGTATTAGATTTAAGCCAGATTGAAGGTAACAGAATTGTACAAAAGCTTATACATGTAGGTGAGCCTTATAAAAAAGCTAATAGACTATTCAAACCTGAAGATACAATTATAAAAGTAGGAGATAGAGCTATAGGAAACGGCGAATTTTCTGTAATAGCTGGACCGTGTTCTGTAGAAACTAAAGAACAAGTCATAGAGATAGCAAGACAAGTTAAAAGTTCAGGGGCTGATTTTTTAAGAGGAGGAGCATTTAAACCTAGAACATCACCTTACAGTTTTCAAGGTTTGGGTCAGACTGGTTTAGAATATTTAAAGGAAGCTAAAAAAGAAACAGGCTTACCTATAGTTACCGAGATGATGTCACCTGAAATGGTTGAAAAATATGCAGATGATATAGATATTATACAAATAGGTGCTAGAAACATGCAGAACTTTGATTTGCTAAAGAAAGTAGGAAAATTAAGAAAACCTGTATTGCTAAAAAGAGGATTATCAGCTACTATAGAAGAACTTTTAATGTCAGCGGAATACATTATGTCTGAAGGAAATGAGCAAGTAATCTTATGTGAAAGAGGTATCAGAACGTTTGAGAAATTTACTAGAAATACATTAGATTTAAGTGCGATACCAGTTATCAAAAAATTAAGCCATTTACCAATAATAGTAGACCCAAGTCATGCAGCAGGTTTGTGGTGGTTAGTAGAACCATTGGCAATGGCAGCTTTAGTCGTAGGAGCAGATGGGTTAATGGTAGAGGTACACAATGATCCAGCTAATGCAAAATGTGATGGACAACAATCTATAAAACCTGAAAAATTTAATAATCTTATGAATAAATTAAGTAAACTTAAGGAGAGTATGAGATGAAAAGCATAGAGCTTATGAATGTAACGGTTGTAGGCTTGGGCTTAATAGGAGGCTCTATAGCAAAAGCATTAAATGATATAAATCCTCAGAATATATGGGGTATAGATATTAGTCATGATGTATTAGAAAGAGCTATTGAAGAAAAGATAATTGATAAAGGTTATATTGACTCAAGAGATATTTTGTCTAAATCAGATTTAGTAATTATCAGCTTGTATCCAGCAGATACAATTAATTTCATAAAAAAAAATATGAATAATTTTAAATCTGGAGCAATTATTACAGATACAGCAGGAATAAAAGGAAACTTAGTTGAAAGTATAAATGATGTACTTAGAGACGACTTAGAATACATAGGTGGTCATCCTATGGCAGGTAAGGAATGTAGTGGTATAGAAAATTCATCAAAAGAGATGTTTAAAGGAGCTAACTATATAATTACACCTACTAGAAATAATAAAAAAGATACTATAGATTTTATAACAGATTTAGTTATAAAGCTTGGTTTTGAAAATGTGTCATGTATTGATCCAGATAAACATGACAGTATAATCGCATTAACAAGTCAGCTGCCTCATGTTATAGCCACAGCAGCTGTAATGATCAATGACTACAATAATATAGATAAATTTGTAGGAGGCAGTTACCAAGATATAACTAGAGTTGCAGATATTAATTCTAAGCTATGGACAGAACTATTTATATCAAATAGTGACAAGCTAGCTGAGCAGCTACAAAAATTTGAAGATGCGATAAATAAATTTAAAACACTAATTATAAATAAAGATGCCGAGGCAGTAAACAAGCTGTTAGATGAAGGTGGTATAAGAAAGAGGGGTTATAGTTGGAGCAAATAACAGTTAAATTACCACATAAAGAATATAACATCTATATAAAAAAAGGTCTATTAAATATACTTCCAGAGACAATAAAAGAAAACTTCAATTTTAGCAAACTAGTTATTATAACAGACGATAATGTAAAGAGTTTATATGGTGATAAGCTTGTAAAAAGTTTTGTAGATATTGGAATCAATACATTTTGTATAAGTGTATTACCAGGAGAGGTTAGCAAGAGTATAAGTGTAGCTGAAAAAATTTACAAAGATTTATTAAAATATAAAATAAATAAGGGTGATTTAGTCATTGCACTAGGTGGTGGTGTAGTAGGAGATTTAACAGGTTTTGTTTGTGCTACTTTTCTTAGAGGAATACCATTTATACAAATTCCTACGACGATATTATCTCAGGTAGATAGTAGTGTAGGTGGGAAAACAGCTGTAAATTTAGAAGAAGGAAAGAATTTAGTAGGAGCATTTTATCACCCAGAGGCAGTTTTTATAGATCCTGATGTATTAGAAACATTAGAGGAGAAATATATTAGTGATGGTATGGCTGAAGTAATAAAATATGGTTGTATTAGCGATAACAAGCTTTTTGAGATTCTTTATGAAGCTGGTGACTATAATAATTTAAGAAATAGAATTAATGAAATAATTTATAGATGTATAGATATTAAAAGAGAAATAGTTGAACAAGATGAAAAAGAATCAGGAATTAGAATGTTGTTAAATTTTGGGCATACAATAGGTCACGCCATAGAAAAATATTACAATTACAACAAATATACACATGGCCAAGCAGTTGCTATTGGCATGTATTATATAACAGAGTCTAGTGAAAGATTAGGAAAAACTAAGAAAAATACATCCCAAAAAGTTAAGGAAGTTATTCAAATGTATAAGCTTCCTTGTAAAATAGAAAAAATTAATAAAGATAAGATTATAGATACTATCAAATTAGACAAGAAGACAAGAGGTAATAAAATAAATATAATCTTAATAAAAGAAATAGGGGAGAGTTTAATAGAAACAATAGATATGTTAGATTTAAAAAAATATATATAATCTGGAGACTATTCACATATAATCTGGGTTAATTGAAAGGTTGAGCAGATGAAAATAGTAGAAATAATACCAAACAAACTAAGTGGCGATATATTAATACCTCCATCAAAGAGTTTGAGCCATAGAGCAATTATTTCAGCAGGTCTAAGTGATGGTGAAAGTATTGTTAGTAATCTTATTTTTTCAGATGATATAGAGGCAACACTTAATGCAATGAAAGTTTTTGGTGTAAAAGATATAGTTATTTCTGAAGATAATATAGGACGTTATTCAGTTAGGCTAAAATGTGGGAATAAAGGATTAAAAGAAAAAGTAATAGATTGTAAAGAATCAGGTTCAACACTGAGATTTCTAATACCATTATCAGCATTACAAAACAGAGAAATAAAACTAATAGGAAGAGGCAAATTAGTATCAAGACCATTAGAGGATTATTATAGGATATTTGATAAACAAGGTATTAAATATTCAAATAATAACGGACAATTACCATTGATAATAGATGGACTACTTAAAAGTGATGAATTTGATTTGAGCGGAAATGTTAGTTCACAATTTATAACTGGACTTATGTTAGCATTACCGTTATTAGATGGAGATAGTAAAATTAATATAACAACAGAATTAGAATCAATAGGCTATGTTGATTTAACATTAGACATGTTAAATAGAAGTGGGATAATTATAGAGAATAAGGGTTATAAACAGTTCATTATAAAAGGGAATCAAAATTATAAACCTATTAAATACAATGTAGAGGGAGATTTTTCACAAGCGGCGTTTTGGATAATTGCTGGCTTAATAGGTGAAAGCATAACTTGTAAGGGACTAAATATAGAGTCACTGCAAGGTGATAAAACTATACTGGATATAGTTAAAGCTATGGGTGCAAATATTCAAGAAGCAGAGGATAAGATAATTATAAAACCTTCTAAAACAAAAGGAACAGACATTGATGTGTCACAATGTCCTGATTTAGCTCCAGTACTGACAGCATTGGCAGCCGTAAGTAAAGGTACCACTAGAATATTAAATGCAGAGAGATTGAGAATAAAAGAATCAGACAGGTTAAAAGCAATTTGTACAGAATTAAATAAATTAGGTGGCGACGTTACAGAATACGAGGATTCTCTAATTATTAATGGCAAACTAAACTTAAAAGGCGGTAAGGTTGATAGTTGGAACGACCATAGAATTGCAATGGCATTAGCAGTAGCATCAATAAAATGTACTGAAAAAGTGACAATTGCAAATGCAGAAGCAGTTAACAAATCATATCCATCTTTCTGGGAAGATTTTAAGCTTTTAGGAGGGAATATTAATGAGTGGAATGTGGGGTAAAAATATAAGATTGTCTATATTTGGTGAGTCTCATGGAGAGTGTATTGGTATAGTAATTGACGGTCTTAAAGCAGGTATACAGCTAGATTTAGATTATATTAGGCATGAAATGAAAAGAAGAGCTCCGGGCAACTCTCTATTAAGTACACCTAGAAAAGAAAAAGATGAATTTGAAATAATGAGTGGATATTTTAACAATAGAACTACTGGTTCACCGCTTTGTTGTATGATTAAAAATAATAATACAAAATCAAGAGATTATGATAAAACAAAACATCTAATGAGACCGGGACATGCAGATTATACCGGTTACATAAAACATGGTGGATTTAACGATTATAGAGGAGGAGGACATTTTTCGGGCAGGTTAACAGCACCTTTGGTGTTTGCTGGGGCTATAGCAAAACAGATATTAGAAAAAGATTATAATATCTTTATAGGGAGCCATATAAAGAGTATTAGTAATATAGAGGATCAAGTATTTGGTGAAAATACTTTGGACTTAGATTATATATGCACCTTAAGAAATGCAGATTTGGCAGTAATAAATACAAAGATAAAAGAAAAAATGAAAAAAGAAATAATAAAGGCTAAAGAGCAAAATGATTCTGTAGGAGGAGTAATAGAAACAGCAATAATCAATGTAATACCGGGACTAGGCGAACCATTCTTTGATTCTGTTGAAAGTAGGTTATCTCAGATGCTATTTTCAGTACCAGCAGTAAAAGGAGTAGAATTTGGAGCTGGGTTTGATATTACCAGACTTAAAGGTTCTGAGGCTAATGATGAATATAAAATAGAAAATGGGATAGTAAAAACATTATCAAATAACAATGGAGGAATATTAGGAGGCATAACAAATGGAATGCCTATTATATTTAGAACAGCAATAAAACCAACTCCTTCTATAGCCAAACAACAAACCACTATAAATATTAAAGAGAAGGCAAATTCAACGATAGTCATTGAAGGAAGACATGATCCTTGTATAGTTCCAAGAGCACTACCTGTAATAGACAGTGTGGCAGCTTTAGTTATGTTAGACATGATATGGGAAAGGAAGGTTACCAATGAGTAATTTAGATAAACTTAGAGATGAAATAGATATGATAGACAAAGAACTTGTAGAGATACTTGAAAAAAGAATGAAAATAGCTATGGATGTTGGGAAATACAAAAAAGAAAATGGACTACCTATTTTAAATAAAGAAAGAGAAAAACAAGTACTAGAAAGAATCTCTAATTATGTAGAAGATGATAATTTAAAGAAGTATATATTAGAACTATTTCAAAGTATTATGGATGAGAGTAAAGAATTACAAAAAAATATTTAACCCTGATTATTCATATAACTTTGAATAATATGCTGTATAGTTTTGAATTAGAAGGTTTCAGTGAATTTGAAGGCATACGAGTTGGTATGTCAAAAATTTAATGGATACCTTATAATCAAAAGGAGATCATATTGACGAATCTCCTATTTAGTTACTTCATAGGAGTAAGCGACTCACATAAAATAATAGATTTTAATTCCTTGTTCATAATTTTCTATGAATAATCTGGGTTTAATAGTTAGGAGTGTAGATTATGTATGGCTTGATTGGAGAAAAACTTGGACATAGCTTCTCACCGTTTATTCATTCCTTAATATTCAAACAAATGAAAATAGAAGGACATTATGATTTGTTTGAAATTAACGAAAATGATTTAGAAAAAGCAATAATAGGTTTGAAAGCACTAGGAGCTAAAGGAGTAAATGTAACTATCCCTTACAAAGTGAATGTGATGAAATATTTAGATGATATTTCAAAAGAGGCTAAAAAAATTGGTGCTATTAATACAATATGTTTCAAAGATGGAAAGTGTATTGGCTATAATACTGATTATTATGGCTTTGGTATGATGTTAAAAAGAAATGGCATAAATATAAAAAACAAAAAGGCTGTAATATTGGGAACAGGAGGAGCATCAAAGGCTGTATGTCAATATTTGATTGATAATGATGCTAGTGAAATAATATTTGTTAGTAGAAACAAAAATAGAAAGTTAGATAATAAATATGAATTGATAGATTATGAAGATATTAAAGCAATTAATGGCGATATAATGATTAATTGTACACCTTGTGGAATGTATCCAAATATAGATAAATCACCAGTTGAAATAAAAATTATTGAAAATTTTAATGCGGTAGTTGATCTTATATATAATCCTAAAGAAACTTTATTTATTAAATATGCTAAAAAAATAGGGATAAAAAATGTAAATGGACTATATATGTTAGTTGGGCAAGCTATAAAAGCACAAGAATTATGGCAAGAGATTGGTATAGATACAGAAATTTATGATATTGTATATCAGGAAACATATAAAAAACTTTATAAATAATTAATTTAAGATTTAACCCATATTTATTCATGATAATCAATCGTTTATTAATAAAATAAATGAAAATTCATTGAAAATTATACTAATTTAAAGTTGACAAATAAAAATTACGTTGTTATAATTGTCTTTAAATATTACAGACCATATAATCTGGTAAAAGAATAAAAAAAGCTATAGCTTAATTCTTTGTTTACATTAAAGAATAGTTAATAGATAAGAAATCGTTTTCTTTAAATTATAAAACTATAGAATTAAAAGATGATAAAGCAAATATTTAAAAAATAAAATTAATCCTTATTATTCTTATAACTTTGAATAACGAGCTTTAGAATTCTGAGTCATACAGAGAACTAAATTTAATTTAATGTGAATCGCTTACTCATTCTTTGAATGAGTTTCTGATTTACAGCTTATTTCTTCTAAGAAAGGGGTTAATAAATAAAAATATTTAATTTTCAATGTATAATTTGGACTTAAGATTAGAGGTGATGTATTTGTGGTATGAAATAATATTACGGTTTGCATTATCAGTTTTTGTTGGAGGTCTCATAGGATATGAAAGAGAATATCAAAATAGGCCTGCAGGTTTTATTACTCATATACTCGTATGTGTAGGAGCTGCTATTATTGCTATGATACAAAATCAACTTGTTCAAGACTCAATAAATTTGACGTTAATGTATCCGCAATTAGCAAATTCTCTAAAAATTGATAGTGGAAGAATTATTTCTCAAGTTGTTTCAGGAGTAGGATTCTTGGGTGCTGGAGCGATTATACATAATAAAGGTTCAGTTACAGGACTTACGACAGCTGCAACGTTATGGGTAGTTGCCTGTATAGGAATTGCGTGTGGTATGGGTTATTATTTTTTAAGCATAACGTCTACAATTGGTGTTTATTGTGTACTTGTTGTATTGAAAAAGGTTAAATTTAGGATACAAGATAAAATTTCAAATAAGGAAGTTTGATAAAAAAATTCAAAAAATTTTTTTTTACAGTGGAAAGAAATAAAATTTCATGATATTATAGTATTAACGGTAAAATATTTCACAACACTGAATAATTACTATAATTTCTTAGAAGGGATGTAATATATGAAGATTGATTTAAGTAATTTGACAACAGAAAGAAGAAATCCAAATACATTTGGAATTGATATAGCTCCAACACAAGATATGATAAAAATGATTAATGAGGAAGATAAAAAGGTAGCCTTTGCCGTTGAAAAAGAAATTCCGAATATAGCAAAAGCAGTCGACTTAATAGCAGAAGCTTTTGAAAAAGGAGGCAGACTAATTTATATTGGTGCAGGAACTAGTGGAAGACTTGGGATATTAGATGCTTCAGAATGCCCTCCAACGTTTGGAACTCCAAAAGAAATGGTTCAAGGTATTATTGCTGGAGGTTATGAAGCAATTTTCAGTGCTGTAGAAGGTGCAGAGGATAATAAGCTAGATGGAATAGAAGAATTAAAGAAAATAAATTTTAGTAATAAAGATGTATTGGTAGGAATAACTGCAAGTGGAAGAACTCCATATGTAATTGGTGCAATTAACTATGCTAATGAAATAGGTTCTGTAACAATTGCAGTTACCAACAATGTTGATTCAGCTATTCAAAAAATTGCAAAGGTTTGTATAGCAGTTGTTGTTGGGAGTGAAGCATTAACAGGTTCAACTAGGTTGAAAGCAGGAACTGCACAAAAAATGGTTTTAAATATACTTACAACAGGTTCAATGATAAAGCTAGGTAAAGTCTATGAGAATCTTATGGTTGATGTACAATCAACAAATCTTAAATTAGTAGAGAGATGTAAAAATATAGTTATGGAAGCTACCTCAGTAGATAAAAATATAGCAACTCAATATTTAGAAGAAACAGATTATGATGTTAAATTTGCAATTTTTATGATAAAGTCAAAACTTGATAAAAAGACAGCAAAAGAAGTATTTGAATCATATAAAGGACACATAAGAGAAGCTCTTAAAGCTATAGAAAAACAATAAAGTATATTTAGAAGTATAACGAATAACAAAGTGTAAAATGCTTGAAAATATTAAACTTAGGTAATCTTATTTACATGATAATTATGTTACCTTTGAAATTGATTTAAAAAATAGATTAGGTTGAAACATTTATAATTAGCTATACTAAAATGATTAATATGCTTAATAGAAATTTTTTTAAGCAATAATTGTTATTATTATTTATTATTTAAATTTTCGTATGGTTTGAGTATAAATTCAAAGGTAATTTATTATCAGTAAATATGTAAGCATAATATTTAAATTATATCTTATGTTTTAAAAAAAGGAGGATATATAATGGCTAATGCAAAAATTAAACAAATGAGCCAGAAGATTTTAGAAAAAGTCGGAGGCAAAGAAAACGTTATATCAGTTACACATTGTGCAACTAGACTAAGACTAGTTATTAAAGACAAAGAAATTGTAGACAAAAAAGTCATCAATAAAATTGATGGCGTAATGGGTGTTGTTGAACAAAGTGGACAGCTTCAAATGATATTAGGACCTGGAACAGCAGCTAAAGTAGCTGATGAATTTGGTAAATTAGTAGGAAGAAAAGTTGGGGTTGAAGATGAAATTAAGGTAAGAAAAGAAGAACTTAAAGCAAAAAACAGTACTCCGTTCAAACTATTTCTAAGACACATATCAAACATATTTATTCCACTAATTCCAGCATTCATTGGATGTGGTGTTATATATGGATTAGCAAAAATACTTTTGAATACCGAATGTATAAATAAGAATACTTATTATATTTTATATGTAATTGGTAAATCAATATTTATGTATATGAATATAATGGTTGGTATAAACGCTGCGAAAGAATTTGGTGGAAGTCCTGCATTAGGCGGCGCTATAGCTGGTATTTTAACTTCTCCTAAGCTTGCAAAGATAGTTATTGGCGGTGAAAACCTTATTCCTGGAGAAGGCGGAATTATCGCTGTTTTAATTGCAGTTATATTAGGTGCAATGCTTGAAAAGAAACTAAGAAAAGTAATGCCATCAGTAATAGATTTAATTGCAACACCAACGATAGTATTATTAGTAATTGGTTTAGGTAGTTTATATATATTCCACCCAGCAGGAGCATTTTTGTCAAGTGGACTTAGCTGGTTAGTAAACACTGCTATCGAAAAAGGTGGAATATTTGTAGGAGCTATACTTTCAGGAACATTCTTACCTCTTGTAATGACTGGTCTTCATAGGGTTCTCACACCTATAGAAGTAAGTTTATTGGATAATACAGGATTAGACTTATTAAGACCAATCTTAGCAATGGCAGGTGCAGGACAAGTAGGTGCAGCATTAGCTGTCTATTTCAAAACAAAAAATAAGAGACTTAAAAAAATCATAGGTAGTTCATTACCAGTTGGTATGCTAGGTATAGGAGAACCATTGATGTTTGGTGTTACTTTACCATTAGGTAAACCTTTCCTAACAGCATGTTTAGGATCGATGGTTGGAGGTGCTTATATCTCATTAACTAAAGTAGCTTCAATAGGTATTGGATTGTCTGGATTACCATTAACTTTATTAATACCTTCTAATCAAGTCTTAAACTATATTATAGCAACATTGTTAGCATATGCAGGTGGTTTCGCTTTAACATATATCACTAAATGGGAAGATATGGCTGAAGATTCAGATTCTGAAGAAAACAGTGTAATAAATGAAGTTCTTAATATTAAATAGTATGAAATAACTTGGAGGTAGGGTCATGAAATTTGATTTTCATATACATTCAGTTTTTTCTGACGGAAGCTCTAAAGTTAATATGATTTTTGATATAGCGCAGAAAGAGAATCTTTCTGCGCTTGCAATTACTGATCATGATACAACATTAGGACTTAGCGTTGTTGATAATATAAGTAAAGAATACGGTATTCCATTTGTACCTGCTGTTGAATTTACAGCAATAGAAGAAGGTGTCAAATTTCATGTATTGGCTTATAATATAGATATAGAGTCTAAAGAATTAAAAGATTATTCAGAGCGTTTATTATTATATCTTAATAATAAATCAAGACAGCAGATTAAACTAATGCAAAAAAACGGCATTGAAATTGAAGAGGAAGAGTTTTTTAAAGAAAGCCAAGGAGGACCGCTTTATAGAGCAAAACTGTTAAAAACACTAGCAAGATACGGTTATTTAAAACAAGAAGAAATAATGAGCTGTATAAAAACATATTTTGGTAAAGAAGGGCCGTATTATATAGAAGATAGCTATAAATTTAATGATTTTGGGCAGATTTGTGATTTAATAAAAAGAAACAATGGTATTGTTGTTTTGGCACATCCAGGTAAAATTAAGAAAAAGAATATGGACTTATATAATAAGCTTATAAATAGTGAATTAATTGATGGTCTAGAAGTTTATCACCCATCAAATGATTTCGAAGTAAGAAAAGAATTAATGAAGGTTGTGAAAAAAAAAGATATTTTATTTACAGGTGGATCAGATTATCATGGCGATTATAATAAAAAGAAAACCCCTATTTGTGGTGTAACTATGCCGGATGAGATTTATTATAATCTAAGGTCTTATATGAGGAACAAGTAAGTATTATAATAGTAAAAGAAAAGCTATATTAACGACATATTTTACTTGAAATTATTACGTTTATAAAAATTTTCTGTATTTAATATAAATTATAGGAGGCCATAAATGTTAAATATATTTAGAAGAAAATCAGAAGCTAACATTGTAGCACCTTTAGATGGTGAAGCTATTGATATATCACAAGTTGAAGATGAAGTGTTTTCACAAAAAATGTTAGGTGATGGAATAGCCATAAAGCCGACAAGTGGAGTAGTTGTAGCTCCATGCAATGGGAAAGTAATACAAGTATTCCCAACTAACCATGCAATTGGTATAAAATCGAATGAAGGCTTAGAAATATTGATACATCTAGGATTAGATACAGTTGAATTGAAAGGTGAAGGCTTTAAGCGTCTAGTTAACCAAGGAGACAAAGTTAAAGCAGGGGACAAGCTGGTAGAACTTGATATGGATTTTCTAAGTAAACATGCAAAATCACTAGTAACTCCCATTGTTATAACAAATGGAGCAGAAGTAAAAAGTATGGAGAAATTTTTGGGTACTGTTGTTCGTGGTGAAACAATGGTAATGAAAATAAATAAGTAAATTTCTATTACGAACACTATACTAAAATATAAGCAAACAAATAAATATAGTATAATATAAAGGTTGACAAACTGATAGATAGTTAATATAATCAATTGTGAAAGTAAAAGAATAAAATGATAGGGAAGTTGGTGCAAATCCAACACGGGGTCGCCACTGTAATGGGGAGCTAGCTGTAAGAGACCACTGATTTTTTAAAATTGGGAAGGTGCAGTATGCTGTGAACCTAAGTCAGGATACCTAGATACATAATACTTACGAAACCTAAGTGTTTATGTAACTATGTGTATATACCTCTTACCTATTTTGGCAAGAGGTTTTTTTATATTAATTTATTTGCCCTATTGATATTGAAAGGAGTAGTTTGAATGAAACGAAATATATTTTCATTACTAGTGATATTTGTAGTAAGTACTATGTTTTTTGTAGGTTGTAGTAGTAAAGAAGTTGCTACTGAAAATGATGTAAAAACATTAGCTGATAGTGTAGTAATTGATGATAATACTGTAAAATTTGTAGATGCTATGGGAGATGAAATAACCTTAGATAAAAATCCACAAAAAGTTATATGTTTGTATAATTCTTATCTTGATTTATGGTATGAAGCTCAAGGCAAAGTAATAGGCAGAATAAAAACAAAAGGTGCTGTGCATGAAGAGGCAAAAGACGTTGAAATAGTAGGTACAATGTCACAGCCAAATGCAGAAAAAATATTGTCTATGCAGCCTGATTTAGTTATATTGACACCTAGTATGAAAGGACAAAAAGAAATTATTCCAATATTAAAAGATAATAAAATTCCATATTTAGCGGTAGAATATGAAACATTTGATAAATACATGTATATAATGAGAATATTCACAGCATTAACCAATGACGAAGAAGCATATAATGAAAAAGGAATTAAAATAGAAAAAGAGATAAATGATATAATATCAAAAATACCAACTGAAGGCAATCCAAGCGTATTATTAATGTTTGCATCAACTAAGAGTGTGAAAGTGAAATTGCCAAATTCGACAGTTGGAGCAATGTTAGATGATTTGAAAGCGAATAATATAGCTTATGATGCGAAGTTAACAGAGGAAAAAATGGAGATATTCAGTATGGAAAAAATTATAGAAAGAAACCCAGATTATATTTTGGTACAAACAATGGGTGATGTAGAAAAAATTAAAGATAAATTAATAAAAGATGTAGAGTCCAATCCTGCATGGAAGTCACTAACAGCTGTCAAAGAAGGAAGATATATAATATTACCAAAAGATTTATATCTTTATAAAGCAAATGCAAGATATGCTGAAGCTTACATGGGTTTAGCTAAAATACTGTATCCGGATATTTTTAAATAAATAATGGACAGCCTTCTAGTGTTATTTTCGTGCTTTTTTATAGGGGATGTCTCAAAAAATACATTTGAGACCCCCTTTTTTCAAATGACATCAAAATGCAAATCAATCCAATTGTGCGTTATCTTATAATTTAGCATATAGATATAAAATTATAAGATAAGTTATATATAAGGAGCAAGACATGTTACATACAGAAGAATTAACTAATAAAAAAATTTTATATAAAAAGTATATTATCCTGTTAATTTTGTTTATTTTAATGATAATTAGTTTTTTAATAAGCGTAGCTAAAGGTTCGCTAGATATTAGTGTAACAAAGGTTTTAAAAGCTATTTTTATCGAAACAGATACAATAAATCATCAAATAATTTGGAATATAAGAGTGCCTAGAACATTAGTTGCAGGTTTAGTAGGTATATGTTTATCATTATCTGGCGCAATATTACAAGGTATTATGCGAAATCCATTAGCATCACCAAATATAATAGGAGTTTCTTCAGGAGCTGGATTGGCAGCATTTGTAATTTTCATTCTTTTTCCTGAATATTATTATTTAGTTCCTGTAGGAGCATTCATAGGAGCATTAGCAGCAACTTTGCTAATATATATGTTAGCTTGGAAAAATGGAATTAATCCTATGAGGCTAGTTTTAGCAGGAGTTGCGGTGTCTACTTTATTAAAAGCAGGGATTAATACGTTAATGACTTTTTTTCCAGATAGAGTAGTTGGTGTTATTGGATTTATGGTTGGAGGATTGTCGGCTAGGACGTGGATTCATTTTAATACATTGTGGCCATATGCAATAATTGGAATACTAGGATCATTAATTTTAGCAAAGAAATTAAATGTATTAATGCTAGGAGATGAGGTTGCAACTAGTTTAGGGCTGAATGTAGAAGCGACAAGATTAATATTTATTGTATTAGCATCATTGCTGGCAGCTAGCGCTGTTAGTGTAGTGGGGTTATTAGGATTTGTTGGATTAATAGTACCTCACATATCTAGGTTAATAATAGGTTCGGATTTTAAATATTTATTACCAGCATCTGCAATACTAGGAGCAACAACGCTGATATTATGTGATACCTTAGCAAGATTGTTATTTGATCCAGTTGAAATACCAGTAGGTATAGTAATGGCAGCATTAGGAGCACCATTTTTCTTATATCTTTTAAGAGAAAGGAAGTCAGTTAGCAAATGATATTAGAAGCTAGAAATATTGGTTTTAATTATGATAAAAAAGAAGTACTTAAAGATGTAAATCTATCTATAGATAAAGGAGAAATAGCTGTTATTATAGGACCTAATGGTTGTGGAAAATCTACACTACTAAAAATTCTGATTAGATGTTTAAAACCAAATAGAGGTGAAATATTTTTAGAAGGTAAAGACATAAAGAAAATAAAAAATAATGAAGTAGCGAAAAAGCTAGCAATTCTACCTCAAGCAAAAAATATACCAGCGGACGTAATAGTAGAAACATTAGTTGGATATGGAAGATTCCCACATTTAGGATTTAATAAACGTTTAAAAAAACAAGATTATGAAATAGTAGATTGGGCTATTGAGAAAACGGGACTACAAGATTTAAAAAATAGGGAAGTAGGAACATTATCTGGAGGAGAAAGGCAGCGAGCATGGATTGCAATGGCACTAGCTCAAAAAACAGAGATATTAATATTGGATGAGCCAACTACTTTTTTAGACATATCATACCAGCTTGATATTTTACAATTAATAAAGCAGCTTAACGTAGAATTAGGGTTAACAATAATAATGGTGTTGCATGATTTAAACTTAGCTACTAGATACGCTCATAAAATATATGCTATGAAAGATGGTTCGATATATAAGCAAGGGAAATATGATGAAACTATAGACAATCTTTTATTAAAAGATGTATTTAATATAAAAGCTAGTTTTTTTGATGATGATATAAACAAATGTCCTTTTTTAATTCCTCAACAGATTATAAAAAATAATATTAATTGCTAAAAAAATATCTTTAATAAGTATTTTTCGATAAGATAGTTTTGTGTATAATGCTATAACGGCATTGAGAAGTTTATTTATACAACTCTATTTTTTGAAAAAATAAATTTAATATAAAAAATTATAAAAAACAATGATGGACTCAATATATAGGGTCCTTTTTTGATAAACTTAATTAGATGATAGCTTTTAATATTATCAAAATTTCAAATACAATTAATAAAGATGTGGATATTGTTAATTAATAATATGTAATTTGTAAGTTGTTGTGGACAAAAAAATAATGTGATTATTTAAAATCAACACAAAAGTACGAGAAACTTATTTTTGATGCAATATATTTTTTCATGCTGTCAAAAAAATATATATTTAATATTAAAGTTTTTAATAGTTACGAATAAAAAATAAAAAATGCAACAAATAAAATGACTTTGATAGTTATCTACATGGAATTTATTGTAATAATTCAAGATGTAATATAACAGCAAAATATATGCGCTTTAACTGTGACATATGCAGTATATCGCTATTAGTGGAGTAAAGATTTGTTGGATTACAAGCTTAAGCGAGTAGTTTTTGTTCATAAAGAAATGACTAAAATAAAATAAATCTTGCATAAATAAATTTAAAATGAAAGAATACCAGTCAATAATATGAATATCTTAAAAATAAACTTGCAATATTCTGAAAAAGATTCTTGATTATTCGCATAAAAAATGTTATAATTAAATCAGAAAAAGGTGGAGAGGACGGATAACATGAAGAATCTAAAAGAGAATACTAAAAAAAATTCTGGAGATGTTAATAAAAAAAATAGATACAATTTTAGAAAGTGTGGATCAATAACTTGCATTCATAACATGGGAGAAAAATGCAACTTAGAAATATGTGATATGTACGAAAGAACTTTAATGCAAGAACATTAAGGTTTAATGCAAAATAAATTGAATTGCCCCTTTAAATTAACCTTGATTATTCAATATTATATGAATAATCAAGGTTAATTTATTTTATGCCGATAATCAATAATACTTTTGCATTAAAAAATACATAAATGAAAAACTAAATTTACCTAAAGAAGTTCACTCAAAGGTAAATAATTGTTATAATATAGAATGTATAATCACTAGGGATTGTATGTGAAAAATGTTGATTAAAAGAGGAAAGTTTTTGCGTAATAATTAATAAAGGCTAATTTATTTACAAAAAAACATGAAATAATAGATATATAAACATAAGATAAGGTTTATAGGAGGTAATTTATATGAGATTATTAGAGATGTTTCTTATTTTTTTTAAGATTGGAGGATTTACATTTGGAGGCGGGTTTGCAATGATACCTCTTATTGAAAGAGAGTTGGTTGATAACAAAGGTTGGGCTAATAGAGAGGATATAGTAGATATTTTAGCACTGTGTCAATCAATACCTGGCTCAATAGCAGTGAATTGTGCTACATTTATTGGATATAAAATAGGTGGAATAAAAGGTGCAGTTTCTTCTATTATAGGGGTTACCCTACCTTCATTTTTGATAATAACCCTTATAGCAGAATTTTTCACGAGTTTTTTACATACTAAAATTGTAGAAGCTGCATTTATGGGTATTAGAGCATCCGTAGTAGCACTTATAATAACTGCTGTAATAAAAACTGCTAAGGTTTCAATAATAGATAAAACTACCGCTTTTATAGCTATAATAACGACACTATTGATAGTATTTATAAGTATTAATCCAATATGGCTAATTATATGTGGAGGATTATTTGGTGTAGTTTATTTAAAATATTATAAGAAGATTTAAGTCGATTTGTATAACACGGAATAATAATATCTAGATAGATAAATGTGAAGGACTACCTTTAGGTATGTCGATTTTGGAGGGTTTACATATGGAATTGTTAAATTTATTTTTTACTTTTTTTAAAATAGGTGCATTTAGCTTTGGCGGTGGCTATGCAATGATACCTATAATAAAGGATGAAATAATATCACATGGATGGATGACTTTAGTTGATTTTTTTAATATTATTTCAATTACAGAAATGACCCCTGGTCCGATAGCTATAAATACAGCTACATATGCGGGAAATGTTGTAGGTGGTTTTTTTGGAGGACTAATATCAACAATAGGTGTAATATTACCATCTTTTATAATAGTAATAGCAATAACATTTTCTTATGAAAAATTTAAAGAAAATAAATATTCAAATATGATATTTTATGGAGTTAGAGCAGTTGTAGTGGGAATGATTGCATCTGCAGGGTTATTTATTGCTAAAACTACATTACTTGATACAACTAAATCTGCTATAAGTATAAATATACATGGGATAATAATCTTTATAATATGTTTGTTTTTGCTGATGAAGTATAAATTACATCCAATTTTAATAATATGTTTATCAGCTTTTATGGGAATTATAACATTATATGTATAGATATGATATAAATAATAGGTTTTTTTATTTATTACAATTAATAAGCATAATAAAATAAAAATTGAGTTTAGTGTGGAATTACACTTGATTATTCAATGTTATATAACTAATTAAGGTTATAGATTATTTTATATACCATAAATTCAAAAATATTTCATTGCTTTTTGTCAGTGTATATGTTAGAATCTTAAAAGATGCAAATCTTTAAATCGGTCCTGTGAGGCTGGCAAGATGATGAGCGTAAACAATTTGAGTATAACTTCTTGCCTAACACAGCAAGAAGTTTTTTTGTACCTTTTAAATCAGTCCTGTGAGGCTGAAAAAGGAGAATAATTTCTCCTTCAATAAAATATAAGGAGGTTTTTTTATGTCAGAAAATATATTATCAAGTAAAGAGATTTCAAGTAAAAGAGAGTTTAGTACAAGTCCGTTTTTAAAAGTTATATTAGCTTTACAACATTTGATAGCTATGTTTGGAGCAACTGTTTTAGTACCAATATTAACAGGATTAGATACTTCTGTAGCATTGGTTTCAGCTGGTGTAGGAACATTGATTTTCCATACGGTTACAAAAAGAAAAGTACCCGTTTTTCTAGGTTCATCATTTGCTTTTATAGCAGTAATTAATACAGTGAAGGAATTATACAATGGTGATTTAACATATGCACAAGGTGGGATTTTTGTTGCAGGTTTGATATACGTAATAATATCATTAATAGTTAAAAAAGTTGGAGTAGATAAGATTGTGAAATATCTACCACCACAGGTAGTTGGTCCAATGATTATGGTTATAGGTTTGAATTTAGTACCAACAGCTATAAATATGGCATCAACTAATTATATAATTGCATTTATTACACTTGGCATTGCACTATCAATAACACTTTTTGCTAAAGGTTTTATAAAGCAGTTAGCAATTTTAATAGGAGTATCAATCGGATACATTATTGCATATACAAGTGGAATTGTAGAAACAAATATAATAACAGAAGCAGCGTATTTTAGTGTTCCAAACTTTACATTACCGAAATTTGAAATAGGAGCAATCGCAATTATAGTACCAGTTATACTAGCTGTTTTCATGGAACATATAGGAGATATTACTACTAACGGTCAAGTAGTTGGTAAAAATTTCGTAGAAGATCCTGGTTTAAACAGAACTCTATTAGGTGATGGATTAGCTACATTATTTGCAGGTTTAATAGGTGGACCAGCTAATACAACATATGGTGAAAATACAGGAGTTTTAGCTATAACTAAAAATTATGATCCAGCAATACTTAGATTAGCAGCAGTATTAGCAATAATATTAGGTTTCGTAGCCAAAATAGGTGGATTTTTAAAGAGTATACCAACTTGTGTAATGGGCGGAATAAGTATAATGTTGTTTTGTATGATAGCATTAATTGGTGTAAAAACTTTAAAAAATAGTGAGATTAAAATAAATGCTAAAAACATAATAATAATTGCATCTATTCTAATAATAGGAATCGGAACATCACTTATAAAAAGATATACAGGAAATAGTATCGGAATTCCAGTTACAGAAACAGTTAAAATAACAGAATTAAGTTTAGCTGCAATAGTAGGAGTAGTGCTAAATGCAATATTAAATAGAAAAGCAACTAATAAATAAAAAATATATAGCTAATATTAGTATATTTAAAACCTCTCTTAACTCTAAGAGAGGTTTTTTCAATAAGTAGAGAAACCAAATTTATTATTTATAGTGAATGGCTTATTCCTAGGAATGAAGTGAGTAGGTGTTTCGTTGTTAAGATTGAAATTTAATATCTAGAATTTTGTAAAATTAATGAAAATAATGAATATTAAGAAAAATTAAAATTATTATAAGTAATTTTAATTGAAATTATATTATAAATAAAATAAAATGGTTATTACAATACGATTATAAAAAATTTGCAAGGTGGTGGTATTATGGGAAGTTTTAGTATTGTGAAAGGTTTTAAAAAAAGATTTATCACACCTTATTTAGGTTTACCAAGTGACATATATTTCTTATTTATAGCCCGTATAGTAAATAAAATAGGTATGCTTGTTTATCCATTTTTAACACTTTTTTTAACAAAAAAATTGGGACTTTCTACAGAAGAAGCAGGTGAAATGCTGCTGATATCTGCAATGACATTTTTAGTGGGGGCACCTGTAGGAGGGAAATTAACAGATTTATTTGGCAGGAAAAAAATATTATTAATATTTCAATCAGCAGCAGCAATTTGCTTTGTGATATGTGCTTTTTTAGGAATATCAATGACAGTACCATATATTTTAATATTAGCTTCATTGTTAAATTCAATAGCAGGTCCTGCGAGTTCAGCTATGGTTACTGATTTGACAACTCCTGAAAATAGAAAGGCGGCTTTTTCGCTTTTGTATTTAGGTACTAACGTAGGGGCAGCTATTGGTCCTGGTATAGCGGGATTGTTATTTGAAAGTCACATGAAATGGATTTTTATAGGAGATGGAATAACATCTATTTTATCGTTAATACTCGTGTTTCTATTTGTTAGAGAAACTATTCCTACTAAAGAGGAAATAGAAAATTCGGGCGTAAGTGAAAATGAAAACTATGAACATGGAAGTGTATTCAGTGCTTTACTTAAAAAACCAATATTAGTAGCATTTGTATTGATATCATCTTTAACATCCTTTGCATATTCACAACATTCATTTAGTATACCATTACTAATGAAAGAAATTTTTCCAAAAGGAACTGAGTTGTTCGGAATGTTAATGATGATTAATGGCTTGTTTGTATTAGTTGCAACGGCTCCAATTACTTCTTTAACGAATAAATTAAAGCCTGTAGTAAATATGGCAATAGCTGCATTTACATATGTGGTAGGCTTTGGAATGCTTTACTTTATTAATGATATATGGTTATTTGTTGTTTCAACAATTATTTGGACTATAGGAGAGATTCTTGTAGTAACAAATGCAAGTGTTTATATAGCAAATCATTCACCTATAAATCAAAGAGGAAGGTTTAGTTCTATATTTTCAATTATATCAGGTACAGGATATGCTGTGGGACCAATGTTAATGGGTAAGTTCATAATTTCTCATGGTATAAGAAATGTTTGGATTGTTGTTTTTCTTGCATCAATAGCGGCATTTGTTGGATTCGTAAATTTAAATGTTTTTGAAAAGAGAAGCAAAGGAATACTCAATGAAAAAGATGAAATACAATGAAAACACTAACTAACTTAAAATGTACATTTAAGAATAAAATCCTATAACAGCATAAAAAGGAAAGCAATCTGTAATGTTAATTGAATTAACATTTAGATATTTAATAATTTAACCCTGATTATTCATATAACTTTGAATAGTATGCTGTATAATTCTGAATTAGAAGATTTCAGTGAATTCGAAGGCATACCGAATTGGTATGTCGAGAATTTAATGGATATCTTATAACAACGAAAGCAATTACGTAGTAATTGCAACACACCGTTTCAACAAGACGCAAGATTGCACACCTTCTGTTAAATATAATCGATATACGCTACCTATAGAGGCAAGAGACAATTTGTGTCTTGTTATAATCAGAAGGATACAGTAAAATATTTAATTTTCTATGAATAATCTGGGTTTAAGTATCAAAAGGTTATTTAACATACAATGTAGAATTTAAAATATACTAAGAAATGTTCTGATTTATAAGAATTTATTAGTTATTGAGGGGTGTTAAAATTGAGTTTAGATCAAATTAAAGAACAATTTAATGATTTATTAAAAAAGAAGCAAGCATTAAGCTATGCTCAATCTATGATTTATTGGGATGCTGTTACAGGAGCACCTAAGAAAGGAATGGAAGCTAGAGCTAAGCATTTAGGTGTACTATCAGGGGAAACACATAAGCTTTTAACAAGTAAAGAGATGGTAGAATGTATTAAAATACTAGAAGAGAACAAAGATAAATTAGATAATATTACAGTATTATCGCTAAAATTAATCAAAAAAGATTATAATCAAGTTTGTAATATACCAAAAAAAGAATATGAAGAGTATAGTGAACTTACCAGTATAGCTAATGATAAATGGGAAGAAGCTATGGGAAAATCTGATTTTGCTTTATTTCAACCTTATTTAGAGAAAGTTATTGAATATAAAAAGAGATTTGTTGAATATAGAGGTTATGAAGTAAATCCATATAATGTTCTTTTAGATGATCATGAACCAGGTATGACAGTTGAAATATTAGATGAGTTTTTTAAATTATTAAGAGAAAAAATAGTACCACTAGTGAAGAATATAGAAAATAGTCCAAAGAAAATTAGAAGTGATTTTACAATTAGAAAATTTGATTTATCTAAACAAAAAGAATTTAGTGAGTATTTATTGGATATATTAAGTTATGATTTTGATGCTGGTATGTTTAAAGAAAGTGTACATCCTTTTACACTAGGTCTTAATCCATATGACGTTAGAATTACATCACATTTCCATGAGAGATTATTTTTATCAGCGATTTATAGTACAATTCATGAATGTGGACATGCGTTATATGAGCAAGATATTGATAAAGATTTAGTTGGAACAATTGCTGCTACTGGAGTATCAATGGGAATACACGAATCGCAATCTAGAGCTTATGAAAATATTATAGGTAGAAATATTAATTTCTTAAAATTTATATACCCTAAGCTAAAAGAAATGTTCCCTGAGCAATTAGAAGACGTATCATTGCAAGAATTTTACGAAGCAGTTAATGAATCTAAACCATCATTAATAAGAACAGAAGCAGACGAATTAACATACTCGTTACACATTATGGTTAGATATGAAATTGAGAAAATGTTGTTTAATGATGAGATACAAGTAAAAGACTTGCCACAAGTTTGGAATCAAAAAATGCAAGAGTACTTAGGAATAGTGCCTCAAAATGATGCTGAGGGAGTATTACAAGATGTGCATTGGTCAGATGGATTAATAGGCTATTTCCCATCATATGCATTAGGTAATGCATATGCTTCACAGTTTATCGACTCAATGAAAAAAGATATAGATTTAGATGAAATACTTCTAAAAGGTAAATTAGAAGAAATTAAAAATTGGTTAACAGATAAAATTCACAAATACGGGAGTACGAAAATGCCAAATGAAATTTTAAAGAATGTAACAGGTGAAGAATTAAATCCTAAGTATTTTATAGATTACCTAGAAGATAAATACAGCAAGCTATATAATTTAAAATAAATTAGCAAACGCACGTTCCCTTATGATATAATTATAAGGGAATTATTTATATCAGGGAGTTTCAATCTAAGGAGTTTAGTATGAAAAGGAAAATTATACATGTAGATATGGATGCATTTTTTGCTGCTGTTGAACAACATGATAATAATAAGCTTAAAGGAAAGCCAGTAATAGTAGGGGGTATCGGTAAAAGAGGAGTAGTAAGTACTTGTTCTTATGAAGCCAGAAAATATGGAGTACACTCTGCAATGCCAACTTTTATAGCTAAAAAAAAGTGCCCAAACGCAATTTTTGTGCCTGTTAGAATGGCTAGATACAAAGAAATATCAAGTATAGTTTTTAATATACTTTATGAAATAACAGAATTAGTAGAACCATTATCTATAGATGAAGCATATCTAGATGTAACTAAAGTAAACAGTGATTCAATAGATATAGCAAGATATATAAAAAAAGAAGTTAAAAGGAAAACTGGTCTTACGTTATCAGCAGGTATTTCATACAACAAATTCTTAGCAAAATTAGCTTCAGATTGGAACAAACCTAATGGAATAAAGGTAATTAGTAAAGATATGATGCCAGATATACTATTACCGCTATCAATAAAAAAAGTCTATGGACTGGGTAAGAAATCTGTACAAATGTTTAATAAATTTGGTGTTTATACAATAAAAGATTTATATGGATTGCCAAAAGAATATCTTATAGAGGTATTGGGTAAGCATGGAGAAGATATTTTTAATAGAATTAGGGGAATTGATGATAGAGAGATTAATATGTCAAGTGATACTAAATCTATTGGAAGAGAAACAACTCTCAAAGAAGATACAAGAAACAAACAAATATTAAAAGATATTATAAAGGATTTTTCTATCAATATAGGAAAATCTCTAACAAGAAAAAAGCTATTTGCAAAAACTGTAACAGTGAAATATAAAACCATAGACTTCACCATACATACTAAAAGTAAAACACTAGACAATTGTATTCAAAAACAGCAGGAAGTATACAAAGTAGCTTGTGATATTATAGATAATATAAAGTTTAATAAGGATATAAGGCTAATAGGATTATCTGTATCTCATTTAGATAAAGATAGTATAAAGCAGTTATCCATATTCGATTTTATTGATAATTATTAAAAAACATCTATTCATTTATACTAGCTTTTTAGGGGTAAGTGATTCACATATATAGATTTTATTTCATATATAAAAAGGTATTGCCTTGGGTTTAGCAATACCAATGTTATGTTAAGGTATATTTTGTTAATTTGAATTTCTTTTAATGTTAGTTAAAAAAGAAATTCCTATGATTATTAATACAATTGAAACTATCATTTCAAAACTCAACCAACCAATGAATTTTTCCAATAGAAAGAAAACTCCTAAAATTATTAATATAAAACCCATGAGTTTTTTATTTCTATTCGAATTTGCATAGGGTTTCTTATCATCAAATTCATCGTGATCATAATCATTATTGTGATAGTTTTCATCTGGATTAACAGGTATAACTAAAGCGCAGATTAAGTAAGCAATAATTCCAACACTGAAAAGACCTGTGATTACAGCAATTAGTCTAACTAGGGTAACATCTATTTCAAAATAATCAGCAATACCAGCGCACACTCCACAAATCATTTCATTTTTTCTGGATCTATAGAGTTTTTTGTACATAAAACATCAATCCTTTCTTATTGATTATTTAGTATTAAATTTTATGTTAAATATATAATAACACAAGTTATTATATATTTCAATAATAAAATTAATAATATTAAATAATAAATTAAATATATTAATAACTTTAAAAAAACTATAAAAATAATAAAAAACTATATTTGTTATTTTGAAAAATGCAGTTAGTTTAGTTTTCTACTTATAGATTTATTTTTTTATGAATACTCTTGTATTGTATGTTTATATAATTCACATTAGAATTAAATCTGCTTTAAAACTATGTTAAAAACAAATTTTTAATAAAAAAATATAGAAATCATTTTCGTTTTTATAGGCTCATACATATTTTATAATATACCCCATATTCAACTACACAATATTGAATGAGGTGCAAGTAGTTTTGTTTAATTGTGGGTATAAACAAATATTAGAAAGCTTGAGGGGATATGTATGTTTAAGATAGATGATTTTAAGGTCAATAGTGTTAGAAAAGGCATAAGAAAAGAAGATTTAAGCTTTTTAAACCTAAGTGGAAGACAGTGCATGTATTCTCAAGGAATATATGGGCAAGGAATCATAGTTGCAGTTATAGATACTGGCGTAGATAGTAAACATTCAGAGTTGAAAGGTAGAGTTTTGAGGGGTCGTAATTTTACTCAGCTCAGAAGTGGAAATAGAATAAATACAACTGACACTCATGGGCATGGGACACATGTAGCTGGTAGTATTGCTGGGTCCAACGTAGGCATAGCACCTAAAGCTCAAATACTTCCGATCAAAGTATTAGATGGCAATGGCAAAATAGACATAAAAAATATAATAGAAGCCATGAAGTGGATAAAGAGCTATAGAGCTAATGACGGTAAAAAAGTAAGTATAGTTTCTATGTCCATTTCTACAGATGGGATAAACGAAGAAAAAGCTAAATTACAAGAATTACACAAAAGTATAAAAGATTTAGTGAATGCAAATATAGCGGTTATTTGTTCAGCAGGGAATTCTTATAAAGAAGAAATTAGGTATCCGGCAGTTTTTAATGAAGTGATATGTGTAGGTGCAGTAGATGTAGATTTAAAATCAGCTATGTTTAGCACACAAGGAAATCATGTAGATGTATGCCAAGTTGGAGTTAACGTGCTGTCATGTGCACCTAACAATAAATATGCAGAGATGTCTGGTACGAGTATGAGTACACCAATTGTATCAGGTATAGCAGCATTAATTGCTTGTAAGCATCAAGTAGCTCTTGGAGAAACTATACCAGAAGATTATTTGTGGAGGAATCTTAAAATGAATACTAAAGATTTAGGTATACCGGGAGCAGATACAAAATATGGAGTTGGTTTTTGTACACTACAGCCCCTAGAAAAAGAGATAGTTATAGATAGTAAAAAAAATATATTTTTTATAGATGGAGTATCATATAAAGATGTAAAACTATCAGAAGAACTTAAAAATATAGTTAAAGCATTATTTATAAAACAAGGTGCTTTTATAAAGACGGATAAATTGCTTAAAAAGATAAAAATAATATTTTAAATTAAATGGGATATCAAAATAGGTTAGTGAGGAGCTTACTCTTAGGAAAGGTATTGAATTTCACAAGCTTCTAAAATTAATTATGTACAATAAGTACAGAGACCAAGCAACAATATGAGTTTGAGTTATTAATTAAAAGAATTTCAAATCACTAAAGGGGATGTGTCAATAAATATTTTGAAACATCTCCTCTTTATTTAAGCAGAGAACCCAAATCTATGATTTGGTGTGAATCGCTTACTGCTAGGAACGAAGTGAGTAGGAGTTACAGATTGAAAGATCAAAATAAGGGTTAATTAAAAATATCAGTAAGCAAAAGACTATACTAAAAATTATGTAAGGCAAAGATTTAGAAAGCAGAGAACCCAAATCTATGATTTTAAGCAGAGAACAGAAATCTGGGATTTCTGGTGAATCGCTTACTCATATGAATGAGTATGAGGTACAACTCCGCTTACTGCTAGGAACGAAGTGAGTAGGAGTTACAGATTGAAAGATCAAAATAAGGGTTAATTAAAAATATCAGTAAGCAAAAGACTATACTAAAAATTATGTAAGGCAAAGATTTAGAAAGCAGAGAACCCAAATCTATGATTTTAAGCAGAGAACAGAAATCTGGGATTTCTGGTGAATCGCTTACTCATATGAATAAATATGAGGTACAACTCCGCTTACTCCTAGGAACGAAGTGAGAAGGAGTTACAACTGATTATTAATCAAAAGATCTTGTTTAATAATCAGTTAAAACTATATTATTTTGATACCTTTCAAAAATACGAAAATTATAGCTATCGGTGAAACTATTTTTACCAAAAACATAAATAATGATATAGACTTATTACTTAAAGTTCCATTATTATATAGTTGAGTTATAATAATTTTTTTGTCCATATAATAACCTACAAAAATTGATATTAATAATCCTCCAAGTGGTAATAGTATATTTGCAGATAAATAATTCATTAAATCCATAAAATTCATATTGAAAATAGTATATTTTTTTAGTACTCCATTAGACAAGGAGCATATGATTCCAATTATAGATACAAATGAAGCTCCCCAAATTGTAATTTTAGTTCTCGAAAAATTATATTCTTCAGTAAAGTAAGCTACTATAACTTCTAATATTGATATAGAAGATGTCAAAGCTGCAACAGTTAATAGTATAAAGAATAAAGCCCCAAATAAATTACCTAAGGGCATTTGTTGAAATACAAGAGGTAGTGACATAAAAGCAAGACCTGCACCAGTATCAGGTTTTATACCGTAAGCAAATACTGCTGGGAAGATAGCAAGACCTGCAAGTATAGCTATAACTGTATCAGCTATACAAACTTTTAAAGCGGTTGATTTTAAATTTTCACTATCATTAATATATGAACCATAGGTTAGCATTGTTCCCATACCTATACTCAAAGAAAAGAATGCATGACCTAAAGCAATAAAAACACCATTCAATGTTAATTGGTTAAAATTTGGCTCAAATAAGAATTTTAAGCCTTCATTTGCTCTATCTAATGTAAGTGCTCTTATATCTAGTATAATAATTAATATAAGTAGTACTGGCATCAATATTTTAGAGTATTTTTCAATACCATCCTTTATACCAGAAACAACTATATAACCAGTTATAAACATGAATAATAATTGCCATAATATTGGACTCCATGTACTAGATGTGAAACTCGTAAATATATTAGTCATGTCTTGGGCAGTTTTCCCAATAAAAGTATTTGTTGCAGTACTTACAACGTAATTCATACACCATCCAGCTACTACACCATAAAACGATAGTACGGCAATAGCACTCAATAGCCCCATCCAACCAATTATAGACCAAGGAGTTTTAGGAGCAAGTTTTTTAAAAGCACCAATTGCATTTTTTTTAGTGCTTCTACCAATAATAAATTCTGATATCATAATTGGTATACCTATAATAACAATACAAATTAAATAAATTATTAAAAATGCACCACCACCATTTTTTCCAAGTATATAAGGAAATCTCCATATATTACCCAAACCTATTGCAGAACCAGCTGCTGCAGCTAAAACACCTAAACGAGTTCCAAAACTATCTCTTTCTACCATAAAATCCTCCTCTAATTATTATAGGGTATAAAACATAAATCCTCTTATTATAAGTTAACCATTATTAAATAGATTTATAATTTAGCATGAAAAGAAGGTTCTTATTAAGAACCTTCTTTGAAAACAAATACAAGAAAATTGCTCTAAAATTTTTCTGATATAAAGCATTTATATAATATAAGCATATCTAAGATGCTATATAAACTAAATAACCTCAAAGTCATAATTTTTTGAACTTAAATGCCATGGAAAAATGTTATTATATCAAAAAATATATAATAATCATTATATAGGATTATTACAGTTTATGTCAATGAAATTCTCGATAAAAGCAAATAAATAAAATTATTAAATAAATAACTAGAATTATATGGTTTAGTTCTTTTGAATAATGTATTAATATGTTAATATTTATAATAGAAGTATTATAGATTTGGAGGAAAATAATAATGAAAAAAACAATAATTGAGTTCAACAACGGTGATAATATAGAAAACTTTTTTCTAGTAAAACAAGCATCGGTAAGGAGATCAAATAACAATAAAAAATACATGGACTTTACTTTAATGGACAAGTCTGGTGAAATAAATGCAAAACTTTGGGATATTACAGAAAAAGATGAATTGCAATACATAAACAATACTCTAATTAAAGTTAGAGGTAGTGTTTCAATATGGCAGGGTAAATTACAGCTTAAAATAAATAAAATTAGACTATATATTGAAAGTGATAATATTGATATTAAAGATTATGTTCAAACAGCACCAGAAGAATCAATAGATATGTTTAATTGCATTAGTTCATATATAGAAAAGATGAAAAATCAAGATATAAAGAAACTAACAAATAGAATCTTATCAGATAATAAAGATAAATTAATGTTTTATCCCGCTGCAACAAAAAATCATCATTCTATAGCTGGTGGACTTTTATATCATACTAAAACAATGCTATTATTAGGTGAGCAAGTGTGTAATATTTATACTTTCTTAAACAGAGATTTACTTTATGCAGGGGTTATTTTACATGACATGTCAAAAATACAAGAAATAGATGCAACTGATTTGGGAGTAGCATCTGAATATACAACCGAAGGGCAGCTATTAGGACATATAATAATGGGTATTAAAAATATAGACAGAGTAGCTCGTGAAGAAGGTATTGATGCAGAGATTTCTATGCTTTTACAACATATGGTTTTATCGCATCATTATGAACCTGAGTTTGGAAGCCCTAAAAAACCTCAGATACCAGAAGGTGAAATACTACATATGTTAGATATAATAGATGCTAGGATGTATGATATGAATAAAGCTTTAAGCAATACAAAAGAAATGGAGTTTTCAGAAAAGATATGGTCGTTAGATAATAGAAAAATATATAAATATACAGATGGTATTTAACTATTCATATAACTCATCATATGTGCTATAAAATATTAAATTAGATTATTAAATAATGTTTACATTAACTTTTATAAGTATAATGTGAGCATTATTTTTATGTATTAATATTAGTTTTTTCATTGATAAATAACTTAAATGTGTTACTATTTAAATATATTCATTAACCTTGATTATTCAAAGTTATATGAATAATCAAGGTTAAATTTCTATGAATAATTTGGAATTATTATTTTAGTTTTTAGAAGAAAGCTAAAAATAGCAGTTATAGGTTTATAAGTAAACTGGTTTAACACATGAAAATATTTTCATACAACATTTAATAAGTTACAAAAATGCAAAATGGTTGGTGATAAGATGGAGAAAAAAATGAATTTTTTGCAGTGTTATATAAGTTTTTTCAAGATTAGTATGTTTACATTTGGAGGTGGATATGCAATGCTTCCTATGACTGAAAAAGAACTTATTGAAGGTAAAAAATGTTTAACTGAGAAAGAAATGCTTGAAGCATATGCGTTAGCCCAGACAGTTCCAGGAATAATTGGAGCAAACACCTCAGCGATTATTGGTAAAAAAATACATGGCATTAAAGGAGCCATTGCATCAACATTAGGATTCATAACACCATCATTAATAATAATAATGTTAATTTCTGATTTATTGATAAAATATCAAGATAATATAATAATTAATAATGCATTAAAAGGAATAAAATTTGCTGTATTAGCTTTACTAATAAATATTTTTATTAAATTATTAAAACAATCTAAAGAGTATATACAAAATACCTTTGGTATAACACTTGTTTCATTAGCTTTTATTGCAGTACTATTTTTAAAAATTTCTACTATATATATTATAATTATTTCGGCATTTGCAGGTATAGTATATTACTTGAGAAAGGAAAAATAAAATGGAATTTATATTAGTTATTATTGAATTTTTTAAAATAGGATTATTTACTATAGGTGGAGGTTTAGTAGTTTTGCCTCTATTACAAGAAATTGCATTTAAAAATGGGTGGCTTACACCTGACCAATTTGCAAATATGCTTGCTGTTGCACAATCAACGCCAGGAGCTATAGGTATTAATACTGCAACATTTGTTGGCCATTCAATATATGGTGTTGTAGGTGGAATATTTGTTACAATTGCAATAATCTTGCCTGGTAGTACATTAGCTGTTATAGTAGCACATTTCATTAGTATATATAAGAATAATAAATACATTAAATATGCATTAAGTGGGATTAGAATTGTTGTCATTGGAATTGTTTTAGCAGCAATATTTAATATAGCGAAAATTATTATATTTGATGTAAAATCTGTAATTCTTACAATCTGTATATTAATAGGAGTTATAAAATATAAAAAGCATCCAATTATATATATATTTATAGGAGCAGTTGCTGGTGTAATAGTCTATGCATAAAAACAATAGAAAGTGTTTTTTAACACTTAGGAAATTTTTTTGAATTATATTGTGTAGGATTGAGCATAAAAAATAAGTTGCTTAGTGGACAAAATCTACATTAAACTTAGTATATAATTGAAAATTTTATATATTAAAACTATAAAGATTTAAAAAGTTACTTGACAAAATAACTTAATGCTTATATAATAACGATTAAATATTAAAAATTTAAAAGTTATGACGGAGAGAAAAATACAAACCTTTATCTATAGAGAGCTGATGGAATGGTGAAAAATCAGTGTTAAAGAATGTATATAATGATCACTCCTGAGCTGCTATAGTTGAAAGATTGTATCGAGTAAGCTAAGCCGTGTGCTGACGTTAAAATAGCTAGGGTTCAATGAGAAATATAATAAACGACTCATTCGACTTGAAAAGAGAGGTAGTTTTATAACTACAAATAGGGTGGTAACGCGCAGGCAATCTTTCGTCCCTATGTACATATATAAATGTGTATATAGGGATGGAAGATTTTTTTTATTCAAAAAAGCAAAGTGCGTTAGGTAAAATACTTATTTTTGCAAGAAAGCAAAAATAAAACTGTAGAAGTGTAGTATAATATTTAAATGTTTATATAAATATCTAATAATAAGGAGGAAAAATAATGCTAAAATCTATAAGTGCACGGCTTAATAACGGGTTAGATTCTTTAGTACGAGTAACAAATATCTTAAGAAGAAAAGAATTTCAGATAAAAGATATTAGTATGACTTCAGCATTAGATGGTTGTTATTCAGATTTGATAATAACGATTTATGAAGATGATAAGCTTGGAGTAAATCAAGCTATAAATCAAATAAAAAAAATTCATGATGTATATGAAATAAGGGAGGTAAACTAAAATGACAAAAATGTATTATGACAAAGATACCAATTTAGAATTATTAAAAGGAAAAAAAGTTGCAATTATAGGTTATGGAAGCCAAGGACATGCACATGCTTTAAATCTTAGAGATAGTGGAGTAGATGTAGTAGTAGGGCTATATAACGGGAGTAGGTCATGGGAAAAAGCAGAGGCACAAGGCTTAAAGGTATATGAAGTTGCAGAGGCAGTAAAGCAAAGCGATGTAGTAATGATGCTTTTACCTGATACAAAACAAAGTGCAGTATATCAGCAAAGTGTAAAACCAAATTTAAGAGAAGGGGATGCCTTAGCATTTGCACATGGTTTTAATATTCATTTTAATCAAATAGTGCCACCTAAAAATGTTGATGTATTTATGATAGCACCAAAAGGACCAGGACATTTAGTAAGGAGAGTTTATACAGAGGGAAAAGGCGTACCTTCTTTAGTAGCAATA
>NZ_LOHE01000075.1 GCF_001559865.1 Abyssisolibacter fermentans | reverse complement strand
GAGCATCATTTCTGGCATTCCTGGCATCATCCCTGGCATTCCTGGCATCATCCCTGGCATTCCTGGCATCATCCCTGACATTCCTGGCATCATCCCTGGCATTCCTGGCATCATCCCTGACATTCCTGGCATCATCCCTGACATACAATGCATTGGGCACATGTAGATTACAAACGCACACATTGGATTAATGGGCATACTATATTTTGGTGTGCATGGTTGTGGTGGACATGGTTTTGGTTTTAGTATTGGTTTTGGCATTGGTTTTGGTATTGGTTTTGGTATTATTGGTTTTACTGGATATACTTCTTCTATGGGACGTTCTGCTGAAGGCATCTCTCTGTTTTCACTTCTCATTTAATCACTCCTATAGGCATTTGCCCTTCATTCTACTTATAATCATTATATGTAGTAAATGATATAAAGTGATTTTAATCTTTAAATACCAAATAATTCTCTCGCATTTTTGTTTGTTATATTCATTACTTCTTCAAATGATATGCCTTTCAACTGAGCTATCTCTCCAGCCACAAATCTAACATATAACGGCTCGTTACGTTTTCCTCTATGTGGATGTGGTGTTAAATATGGCGAATCTGTTTCTATCAACATTTTTTCTAAAGGGATTTCTTTAGCAACTAGTTTAGATACCTTTGCATTTTTAAATGTAATTGGCCCTGCAAAAGATATATAAAAACCTAATTTTATGAATTCTCTTGCTAGTTCTACTCCTCCTGAATAACAATGGAGTACTCCTCTGAGGCTATCATCCTTTAGCTCTTTTATTATGTCATACGTATCTTGATGCGCATCTCTATCATGTATTATTATGGGCAAATCTAATTCTTTTGCCAATTTTATTTGTTCTCTAAACCATTTCTTTTGTAACTCTCTTGGAGAATTGTCATAATAATAATCAAGACCAATCTCACCTATAGCTACTACTTTGTCTTTTTTACTTAGACTTCTTAACAACTCTATTGTTTCATCTTCCATATCCTCAACTTCATGTGGATGAACTCCAATTGCTGCATATATATTTTCGTGTTTTTGTGCCAACGAAACAGCTTTTACTGAGGTAGCTACGTCTGAACCTGGATTTATAATTAATTCAATATTATTATTACCTAAATCTTTTATTAACTGCTCTCTATCTTTATCAAAACGGCTGTCATCTAAATGTGCATGACTATCTATAAGCATGTTTATCACTCCTAATATTTTAAACAAAGCTGTCTCAAAATGACTAATTATAGTACATAATCCTGCATTTTGAGACACGCTTACATTTATACCTTACTTAACTGCTGCACCACTTTTTATATCTTCTAATACTGAAGCTAGTGTTAATTTTTTACCTTTACTAGCTGCTAAAATCATTCCATGAGATTCTATTCCTCTTAATTTAATAGGTTTAAGGTTTGCTACTAAGATAAGTTTTTTACCTACTAAATCTTCAGGTTTGTAGTATTTAGCTATTCCTGATACAACCTGTCTTTTTTCATCACCTACACTCAACTGTAATACAAATAATTTATCAGCATTCGGATGCTTTTTAGCTTCTATTACTTCTGCTATTCTCAAATCTATTTTGTCAAAATCATCTATTGTAATATATTCTTCTTCTTTTAGTTCTTCTTCTTTTTCTGGTTTTTCTTCTGCCTTTTTGCCATATCTTAATTCTATAAATTTCTTGTTTTCTTTATCCAATCTTACAAGTTCTTTTTCTACATCTAGTCTAGGGAATAATGGCGCTTCTTTTCTTACTTTAGTTCCTGTTTGTAATCCTTCCCATTTAAATAATGATAACCAATCTGTACCTGCACCATTATCTATACCTAATTGCCTCCATATACTGTTAGAAGTTTTCTCCATAATTGGTCTTATAAGTACTGATATGATTCTTAGTGATTCGCATAAATTATATAATACTGTATCTAATCTATCTTTTTGATTTTCGTCTTTTGCTAGTACCCATGGCATAGTTTCATCTATATATTTATTTGTTCTTGATATTAATCTCCATATATTCTCTAATGCAATACTGAAATTAAATGCATCCATATTTTTCTCTACTATACTTGGTGTTGATAAAGCCAATTCTTTAAGACTTTCATCATATTCTCCTGTCAATTTAGGTTCTGGAATTATACCACCATTGTATTTATCTACCATAGCAACAGTTCGACTTACAAGATTACCTAAATCATTTGCTAAATCAGAATTAATTCTTTTGAGGAATTTTTCTCTTGAAAATGAGCCATCACTACCAAATGAAAATTCTCTTAATAAAAAGTACTTCAATGAATCTATACCATATAGGTTAATCAATGGTTCTGGATACATTACATTTCCTTTTGATTTTGACATTTTATCATTTTCAAATAAAATCCATCCATGACCAAATATTTTTTTAGGAAGCTCTATATCTAATGCCATTAATAATGCAGGCCATATAATAGCATGGAATCTTACTATTTCTTTTCCAACTAAATGTACATTTGCTGGCCAAAATTTCTTGTAATCTTCATCATTTTCTGATAGATAACCCAATGAGGTGATATAATTGCTTAATGCATCTATCCATACGTAGATTACATGCTTATCATCAAAAGGTACTTTTACACCCCAATCAAAAGATGATCTTGTAACACATAAATCTTCTAAGCCTGGTTTTAAGAAATTATTCAACATTTCATTTCTTCTTGATTCTGGCTCTAGAAACTCTGGATTTTCTTCGTAAAGTTTAATTAATCTATCTTGATATTTTGAAAGCTTGAAAAAATATGCTTCTTCTTTTGCTAATTTAACTTCTCTTCCACAATCAGGGCATTTACCATCAACTAATTGACTTTCTGTCCAAAATGATTCACAAGGAGTACAATAGTGTCCTTCATATGTTCCTTTGTATATCTCCCCTTTGTCATATAGTTTTTGGAAAATCTTCTGTACAATTTGTTCATGTTTTTCATCAGTTGTTCTTATAAAATAATCATAGCTTATCTCTAATGTTTCCCATAAATCTTTTATATTTTTTACAATACCATCTAGATATTGCTTAGGGGTAAGACCTTTTTTCTCTGCTACATCTTGAATTTTTTGTCCATGTTCATCTGTTCCTGTTAAAAACTTTACATCATATCCCATGACTCTTTTAAATCTAGCTACTGTATCCGCTGCTACCGTACAGTATGTATGTCCTATATGAAGATTATCACTTGGATAATATATAGGTGTTGTTACATAATAATTTTTTTTATCCATTCCTTTCTCCTCCTTGATAATTTTATTCTTTAAAATTTTAATAAAATATATTTATAGAATTTTCAACAAAAAAGCTCCGTCTCTCTAATAATAGAGACGAAGCTATACTCGCGGTACCACTCTAATTTATTCTGCCTCACAGCAAAATACTCACTAAGTTACTATAATAACCTTGCATTTATAACGGATGCAACCCGACAAAACCTACTTAGTTTCAGCTTTATAACTCAGGGGCCATCTTCAATCTAATTTTAGTCACCGACTTTCACCTACCTCGGCTCTCTAAAGACATCTATTAAATCTACTCTTCCCTTCACAGTTAATAATTGTATTTAACTACCAGTTAAAATAAATATACAGTACTACTCATTCGTTGTCAAGTATTATATTAAACTTTTATTGAATATAAAATAAAATATATAATTATATAAAACACTATACATTGTATTTTAATCATTTAGCTAGATAATATTCTTATTTATCAAAGAATATATTGCATATTATTAATGATGCTGCTATAGCTCCTATATGAGATAGTAAAGCAGCTGTTAGTGTATGTCTTGATTTTTTTATACCTATTGCTCCAAAATATATAGCCATTGTGTAAAATATAGTTTCTGCTGAACCCATCATTGTGGCAGCTACTCTTGCAATAAATGAATCAGCTCCATATGTGCATGTAATATTTTTGACAAGTGCTAAAGACCCACTGCCGGATATAGGTCTCATTATTATAAGCGGAATCAATTCTTTTGGTAATCCTATAATTTTAGTTATTGGTGTAAATATGCTTACAAATATATTCATCGCTGATGATCTTTTGAATATTCCTATTGCCACAAATACAGCTATTAAGTATGGCATAATTCTAACAGTAGTTTTAAACCCTTCTTTTGCTCCTTCTACAAAACATTCATATAAATTTATATTTTTTATATAACCATGTATTAATATTGTAAATATAATAAATGGTATAATGGACATAGAAAAAATATTAAAAAATTTTATATTATTTACCTCCTTTTCTCCATAATCTTGACACTTATTATTCCTATTAACGTAGAAGCTGTAGTTGCTATTAATGCTGTTGAGATTATTTCAGTGGGGTTAGTGGCTCCTGCATCTGCTCTGATTTTTAAAACAGTTAATGGCACTAGCTGTATAGACGACATATTTATTACTAAAAACATACACATTGCATTTGTTGCTCTTTTCTTATAGGGGTTTAATTTGTTCATCTCTTCCATAGCTTTAATACCTAATGCTGTAGCTGAATTACCTGCTCCAAACATGTTTGTTATCATATTCATTATTATTAAACTTATAGCTGGATGATTGTTAGGTATATCAGGAAATAGAAACTTTGTAATAGGTTTTAATAATTTACATAACGAATCAATTAGACCAGATTTTTTGGCGATATTCATTACTCCTAACCACATAGCCATTATTCCTGTTAAGCTTATTGCAAATTTAACAGCTTCTTGAGTATCATTTAGAATTACTTCGTTAATGCAATTTATGTTGCCAGTAGCAAGTGCCGTAAGTATTCCGATAAAAATTAAAAAAAACCAAATTTGATTTATCATGCTTTTACACTTCCTTTGTTAAATTGCAAAAAAAATATTTATATATTAAATATATTTTATAATTAAAAGTTTATAACATTAATTTTTTTGTGCTATAAACTTAAAAATAATTAAATTGATAAAAACCCTACACCCTTTCATTTGCAATAATTCTATAAGTATTCACATTACATTTTATTTGTTTAAATTGCTAAATTATTTGAACAATAAAAAAAAATTGCTTTTTTTTAAAAAAAATGTTGACTTTTATTGGTATCTCTGCTAATATTTAATGTGAGTGAAATATGTCGATTCTTGACTGAAAATGATTAGGAGGTATGTCAATATGAAATCAACAGGTATAGTAAGAAAAGTAGACGAGCTAGGAAGAGTTGTTATTCCTATCGAATTAAGAAGAACACTTGATATAGCCGTAAAAGATGCACTTGAAATTTATGTGGATGGAGAACAAATTATACTTAAAAAGTATGCTCCAGCTTGCATCTTCTGTGGACAAGCTAAAGATGTTGTACAGTTTAAAGGCAAAAATATTTGTCCAGCTTGTTTAGAAGAACTTAAATAATACTAATTTATTTAGAAATGAAAGGGTTGAAATTACAACTCTTTTATTTTTTTGTCTGAATTTATATAAATTATATTTAACCAACAAAATTATAACATACCTTTACAAAATTTTAGTAGTTTTGATTTTATAGATCTATGCTTTCCTTATAAATAATATTTTTGGGGATTTTTCTTTCTTTAGAAACTTTTTTTATTGCTTCTTTTTTTGTAAAACCTTTTTGTATGTACAGTCTAAGATGTTCTTTTACATCCATATCATCCCACAACTGTTTATCAAATGCTGCTATTTCATCTTCAGAAACACCTTCTACTACCACTACAAATTCACCTTTAATGCTCTTGTTTGCAAAAATTTCTATAATCTCTAAAACAGTTCCTCTGCAAATTTCCTGATACTTTTTGGTTAATTCTCTTGCTATAGCTATATTTTTATTTCCTAATACATTACTTATATCTTGTAATAAGTCAAGTAATCTATGAGGGGCTTCATAAAGAATTATCGTTCTGTACTCTGTCTTTAATTTCTCTAATCCTCTTTTCCTTTCTTTCTTAGCCGATGGCAAAAAACCTTCAAAAACAAATTTTTTAGTTGAAAATCCTGATAACACTAGTGCTAATATAGAAGCACTAGCTCCTGGTAATGCATCAACCTGTATATTATTTTCTATGGCAAGCCTAATTAAATCTTCCCCAGGATCTGATATTCCAGGCATACCTGCATCAGACACTAAAGCTATGTTTACTCCTGCTTTTAATTTTTCAATGAGCTTCAAACCAATTTTAGCTTTATTATGCTCATGATAACTGATAAGAGGCTTTCTTATATCATAATGGTTTAAAATCTTTAGTGTATGTCTAGTATCTTCTGCTGCTATTAAATCAACTTCTTTTAAAGTTTCAACTACCCTATATGTTATATCCTTTAGATTACCAATAGGTGTTGCACATATACGTAATTTCCCATACTCATTCAAAATATCACCTTTTCTTATTTGATTTTTAGCATTTACGATTCGCTACTGTAAATACTCTTTATTTCATCTGTGTATGTATCATCTTCATTATAAACATAAAGTGGTTCTAGAAATTTCAGTTCAGGTCTTGCTCCTTTTATGCATTTAATTAATAATAAGTTTGGTTTTTTATTGATTTTAGGATGAACAAATCTAATGATTTTGGGCTCTAACCTATATTGTCTTAATAAATACATAATATCTGTTAGTCTATGAGGTCTATGAACCATGAAAAAAGAACCCCCATTTTTTAATAGATCATTAGCTGACTTTATTACGTCTTCTAATGAACAACTCACTTCATGTCTTGAAATACACTTGCTTTCGTTTGGATTTATAATTCCTCTACCTACTGGCATATACGGCGGGTTACTTGTGACTACATCAAATTTATGTGTTTCTAAGGCTTTATTTGCTTGTTTTAGGTCCGTATTTATAATTTCTATATCATTAGTTAGGTTATTCATTCGCATTGTTCTATGGGCCATTTCAGCGATATTTTTCTGTATCTCTACTGCATATATTTTTTTGGGTTTTTTCTTCCCCCATAATATCAATGGAATGATTCCTGTTCCTGTCCCTAAATCAACACATGTAGAATTAGGTTTAAATGTGCTAAAATTAGCTAATAACACTGCATCTATACCAAAACAAAACCCCTCAGTATTTTGTATTATTTTTAAACCTTTGAGTTGCAAGTCATCTACTCTTTCATTTTCGTATATTTCCATATTTTCACCTCTTAGTTTGTATTATAGCACATATGTTTTTAACCAATACTGTTTACAGTTTAGTTAAACCAGTTTAATAAAATCTGGTATACAAGATAGAAATAGTGAATTCTAGCAAACCAGAGTTTGTTTACTCAAACTGTATACAAAGGCTTAAATTTAAACTACACCATTCTGGATATAAAAATAATCTTGGATAATCTATAGATACTAAAATTATAAAACTAATATATATCATGATAACTTTGATGTATATTTTTTAAAGTAAACTCTAGTAAACACTTTGCTTAAAGCATAATCATATTGTTGATTTTGTAAACAATATACTATAAAAAAGACCCTTATGGGGTCTTTTTTATGTATTATTGACTATTCTTGAACAGGTGCATCTACTGGACATACATTTGCACAAGCTCCACATTCAATACATCCACTAGCATCTATTACATACTGGCCATCTCCTTCAGAGATAACTCCAACTGGACACTCTGCTTCACAAGCACCACAACTTATACAAGCATCTGTAATCTTATAAGCCATTTAAGACACCTCCTTAGCATTCTTTAAAATCTACTTATCTATTTTACCATGTATCAAGTATTAATAAAAGTATTTTTAATCATGCTTATTTATATATATTAGAATAATATACTATGTTTATGATGAAGAAAGCTAAATATCTTGATTTTGTATGATTATTCTAAATTTATCCAAGTAAACTTCTGCTAGTAAATTTCCTACTACTTAGTTTGCTAGTCTATTTTAATGTTTCTAAATCTTCTACTTTTATAGTGTGAATTTCATCTGAACCATCTTGCATTTTTACTTTGACCTTTGCATTTTCTAGTAATGGGTTTACGTTTAGTACCACACCTTTTCCTAAACCACAACATACTGGACAACCTACATCTGGCATTTTTTTAAGAGAATTCTCATATGTTTCATGTTCATATTTTAAACAACACATAAGTCTTCCACAAATCCCTGAAATCTTTGTAGGATTTAGTGATAAGCTTTGTTCTTTTGCCATTTTTATTGAAACTGGTTCAAAATCTCCTAAAAATAAAGAACAACACAATGGTCTACCACAAGTTCCTAGTCCTCCTATCATTTTAGCTTCATCTCTTACTCCAATTTGTCTAAGTTCTATTCTTGTTCTAAATATTGCAGCTAAATCTTTAACTAATTCTCTAAAATCTACTCTACCATCTGCTGTAAAATAAAAAATAACTTTATTATTATCAAATGTATATTCAACATCTATTAGCTTCATATTAAGTCCATGTTCTTCTATTTTTTTCAAACATATGTCAAATGCATCGGTTTCTTTTCTTTTGTTCTCCTCATGCTTTTCGATATCTTCTTGTTCAGCTACTCTTATAACATTTTTTAAAGGAGATACTAATTCTTCTTGAGAAATTTGTTTTGGTCCCACAACTATTTGACCAAATTCTATTCCTCTAACCGTTTCTACTATTACATAATCATCTTTTTTTGCATTTGTTTGTACAGGATCAAAATAATAAATCTTTCCTGCTTTTTTAAATCTAACACCTACTACATTTACCATATAATAATACCTCCTGTAGCCTTAGAAGCATCACATCAAGATTAAGCTTTGAATTTGCATTTGCTTTAATATTGTATTTTGCTTCTTCAACTATATCAACAATATCAGTTAATTTATTTTTTGTTATTTTCTCTGCTTGTGAGATTAATATATCATATTTATCTTTATTTATTATAATATATTTATTATGTACATTAGTTAGCTTAATAATCAATAAATCTCTAAGCCAAATTAATAATATATCTAAAATTTGATCTAAATCATCTTTGTTTTCTATAAAAAATTCTGTAACTTCGAAAATATTACAATCAACATCTTTTATTAAATTAGTTACAATAGATATAATTTTATTCCTAAGGTCTTTAAATTTTTGAGTTCTATACTCTTTTAACGCCATACCTACTATTCCATTTGAAAATGATGTAATAAATTCAGCTTCTTCTTCTTTTACTTCGCACTTATTAATTAATGCCTCTTTTATTTTAGTAGTTTCGACAGGGAAAAAAGTAAATATCTGTGTCCTAGATACTATCGTTGGTAATAAATTATAACTATTTACGCAAGTCATAATTATTATAGCATGATTAGGAGGCTCTTCTAATGTTTTCAAAAAACTATTCTGAGCCTCAACCGTCATATTATTTGCATCTTTTATTATATATACTTTTTTATCACCTTCATATGGAAATAAATTGATACTATTTTGTATCTCATCAATTTGTCCTTTTTTAATATATTTACCTTCTGATTTTATTATACTGAAATCAGGATGATTTCCATGGTCAAATTTAATACACGCTGAACACTTATTACAAGGAGAACTTCCTTTTTTTTCACATAATAATGTCTTTGCAAATATATTAGCTATCGATGATTTGCCTAATGATTTTGCACCTCTAAATAAATATGCATGCACAACTTTATCATTAATTATGATATCTTTAAGATTCTGAATTATTTTATCATGTCCTATTATATCATCGTATTTCATTTTACTCTCCTCTATGGTTAATGTTACGACTAGCACTTGATTATTCACATAACAACTGCTTATATAAATTTTCTAATTTAGAAGCTTACACCTTATTATTAAAAGTTATATGAATAATCAGGATTAAATAGTTTCAGTAGAGAATTTATTTTTCTGAATAATCCGAACAAGCTACATATATATGTCTATTATCAGTCCTCTAATATCATCTAATCGTTTCAATATCTTTATATTATCTTTTTCATTTTTTAATACATCTTTTGTGAGTTGTTCCATTTCTTTGTCTACTTTTTTTACTATTGCAAACACTCTATGGCGACCTCTTCTATCTAAAAAGCTATTTTTACTAAATTTGACCATCGAATCAACCGATTCCTTTAAGAATTCAGATATAAGCTTTTTGTAGGCGATTACTTCTCGAACGTCCATATTTTTTACTATTCTCTCTGATTGCACATCGATTCTTTTTAGTAAAATATTTAATTTTTCTTTTACAGATATATCTCCCAATCTTTTAAACTCATCTTTAAAAGTTTTTTCAAGCTTATATTGTTTCTTATTAGGATCATTTTGTTTAACATCTAAAGTATTAGTTGATTGCGTTAAAATATCACTTACCTTCATATTTAGTCTCCTCTAGGATTATTCTATCATTAAAAAACTAATATCTGTTAACTAAAACTTTTTAAATTCTTCAACATCAACTACAAATACAGTTGCTCCTCCAACTTGTACTTCTACAGGATATGGTACATAACTTCCCATTGACCAAGTAGTCGTTGCAGGATATGATGTGATTTGTTTTCTACTTTTACATAAATCTTTTATTATATTTAGAACCTCGTCTACTTTTTCTTTTTGTACACCTATAATCAATGTGGTATTACCTGACCTTAAAAATCCTCCTGTTGAAGCTAATTTAGTTACTCCAAAATTATTTTCCATTAACTTATCTAATAACTTATGAGCATCTTCATCTTGAACTATTGCAATAACTAGCTTCACAATTACACCCCTTTCTTATAATAACATTATTATAGGTTCATTATTTAATCATAACTAGTATTATACCTATATTATATCAGCTATACTTATAAAATATCAAACATTTCAAAATTTGGATGTTTTATATTATCTTTTGTTCTATTTTTTAATTGAAGACTTAATCATTTGTACGACATAGGCATATATCTCCTCATGTAAATCTTCTATGCTTCTTATCTTTTCATCTTTCACACATTCAATTCTTTTCCAATTATATTCCTGAGCAATTTCAACTGCATTGTTATAAGATGCTTCTAGATATGAAGTATCTCTTTCGTGTATATCTTTATTATCAAGCCCATTTATTTTATTAGCTCTATTTTTAATTAGTTCTTTAGTATAATTTATTGGCATATCTAGAAAGATAACGCAATCTGGTTTTGGTATACCATATATATTAAATTCTAAGTCGTATAACCAGTTTAAAAAAACCTTTTTTTCAGCTTTATTAATTATTTTGGATGCTTGATGTACCATGTTACCAGTTGTATATCTATCAGTTAAAATTATGCCTCCTTCGTTATAAAAATCACCCCATAATGTTTTAAATGAAGCATATCTATCAGCAGCATAAAAAGTTGAAGCAACATATGGACTTATTTCATTCGCATTCTTGCCGAAATCTCCATTCAAATACATTTTTATCAACGATGATGAAGGACTGTCATAATTAGGGAATTGTATTTTCTTTATATTATATCCATCTTCACACAGCCTATCATAAAGCTTTCTCGTCTGCGTTTCTTTACCACTACCATCTACTGCATCAATTGCTATTAAAAGCCCCCTCATTAAATTTCCTCCTATGTAATGTAATTTATTTTATACTATCTATTTCAACACTTTTATTTGTATTCCTTCTTTACATTCTAACCCTAATACTTGTATATTATTACGGTATAAATTGTACAAATCTTGAGTTAATTTTTCACTTATAATCTCTCCTGGACATAATAATGGTATTCCAGGCGGATATGGCACAACAAAATCAGCTGATACTCTATTTACTGCTTCGTTTAAATTTATATATTCTAAGTCACTATAAAAGGCTTTCGTCATTGATTGTCCTATCTCGGGTTTATTATAATCTAAATATATAATTTCATTATCATTGTTACCTATCTGTTTTGAGTTTAATACTATATCTTCTATGGCTAATTTCAGCTTATCTAAGTCACTTGGTTCATCAGCTACAGTAATCATAGCTAATATATAAATATAGTCTGCCATTTCAACTTGAATCCCATAATCTGTTCTTAATATATTTTCAAGCTGTGGTCCTGTTATTCCTAAATCAATTAGACTTATCAATAACTTAGTTTCATCAAAATCATTGATATTATTATCGTCAAATGAATCAATATCTAATACTCTTACTTTATCTAGTTTTTTTAAACTCACTTTAATATCTTTAAGCTTTTTTATTAACATGTCTAATCTTTCATTTCCGAATCTATCCATATAATCCACCGAAGCTTCTATTGATGACATAAGTATATATGAAGGACTAGTAGTTTGGTATAATGCGAGCATTTTCTTTAACCTTTCTACATTAACTCTATCTGTACATACATGAACTAACGAAGTCTGTGTAAACGCTGGCAGCGTTTTGTGTGCACTTTGTATAACGATATCAGCTTTGGCATCTACGGCTGACATAGGTAACCTCATATGAAATCTCAAGTGTGCTCCATGCGCCTCATCAACAATTAATATACGTCCATGTTCATGCACTATTTTTGTAATATTTATTATATCACTACAAACCCCATAATATGATGGATTTGTTATTATTACTGCCTTAATAGACTTATCGTTACTTAAAATCTTATCTAGTTCATTATGATTAATGCATCCAGTAATATGATTTTTTCGATCTATCTCTGGATATATGTATTCTTGTTTTAATCTTCCAAATACTAGAGCATTATAAACACTTATATGGCAATTCCTTTGAACTAATATCTTATCTCCTTGGTTGACTACTGAAAGTATTGCTGCATAAATCCCTCCTGTTGTGCCATTTATACAATAAAAGGTTTTTCTTGAATTATAAACATCAGAAACGTTGTTTTGACTTTTCATTATAATATCTTTAGGATTGTGTAGATTATCTGTACCTTCTACTTCTGTAACATCTATCTTAAATATATTATTTAAACTATATAATTCTTTCCCTTTATGTCCCGGCATATGAAATCTTGTATTCACTTCTCTAGTGTATTTATTCAAACCTTTTAACAAAGATGTCTTCATAATCCCGTTCCTCCTAATCACGATATAAATAGAAAATAGCTTGTATACTAAATTCAAAAAAGCTTATATTTTTGTATTGATTAAAAAAAATCTACATATGTCCAAGATTAAAAAAAACATGGAATTTTACCATGCCTTTATTTTAAAATAAAATCTGACCAAATTTGCCTTATCCTTTTAATATAACTACTATAGTCTCTATTGTTAAATGCAATTGAATTGCATATGTTTCTTTCACAATTTATACAAATATATGATTGTAAAATCTGTATATGATTTACATGATTTTTCCCACATATTGCACATTTATGTATAACCATACAACCATCTCCTAATAAATTTTATTCTATAACTCTTTATTACAATCATTAACCATATACATTATTTTATTCAATAAGTATGGCCATTGTTCCAAAAAAGTTGGAATAAAATCAATCTTACAAATATACATTATTCCTATCAATATTGATACTGTATATTATGAGGTTGTATAGTATTAGTCTGCTTTTTTTTCTATTGCCATCTTTTTTTCTATAGCTTTTAGAAAATTGTCACTAGGCTGAAAAACTAACCCATATTTTTTGTCATCAACGTTAAATTGTCCATAATGAATCTTGTTTGAATTTCTCCTACAAGTAAATTTATATGTGCTAACTACATTTTTCGTTTCTTCTACTTCTTTATATGGTTTTATAAACTCTATATCTTTTAATTTAATTTTTAGTATTGTATTGCTTTTTTTACCAATCTTTTTTTCAAATATTAAGCTACTTTGTAAAAGCACATAAACATGACTTGCTAACAATTTAGTTATAAGCAAACCACATATAATAATAGATGAAATTAATACTATTATAGAAGCTATTCCTGCATATTTATCACCTAATTTGTTACATAAAGTTATTAAATAATTAAGTGCAATTATAGAAAAAATAATAATTAAAATAATCTTCCATAGAGGTTTATGCTCCTTCTCCAGTTCTTCTCGCATAAAATCTATCATATATACCACCCTTCACAAAACAAATCAAAACCCATATTATTCACTGAAAACTTATAATTCAGAACTATATAACATATCATTCAAAGTTATATGAACAATCAGGGTAAATTCTCTATACAATAATTTATATTTGTTTAAATGTTTCATATTCCTATTCAAAAATCCTATAGAAAAACTAATTTTTTATAACAACGGAAGTAATTACGTAGTAATTGCAACACACCGTTTCAACGAAGCTCAAGATTGCACACCGTTGTTAAATCTAATCAATATCCTCCACCTATAGAAGTTGGGGACATCTTGCGCCTTGTTATATACAATTAAATATAAATATCCCTTGAAAAATATTTAACACTATAATACCATATTTATAATATGTTGTACAAATCTAATATATAAGATAATATTATTATATTAATATTTCATGCAATAGTTTAAAAATGATAGAATTTTCAAGTTAAATAATACTATAAACAGCTATATTTTTGAACTTCTATATTATATAAACTGTTTCCTAAGGAATCAATAGCAACAATAGCTGGAAATTTTTTTACAACCAATTTTCTTAAAGCTTCTGTTCCTAAATCATCATAGTCAATTACTTCTGATGACTGTATCGATGCAGATATTAGTGCTCCTGCTCCTCCAATAGCAGCAAAATATACTGCTTTATTTTTTATCATTGATTGGATTACTTCATTTGACCGTTTACCTTTTCCTATCATTCCTTTTAATCCTATATCTAGTAATTGAGTGCTATAATCATCCATTCGATAGCTTGTAGTAGGTCCTGCGGATCCTAGCACTTGATTTGGTCTTGGAGGACACGGTCCTACATAATATATTATTGAATTTATAATATCAAAAGGTAACTCTTGACCATTATCTAACGCTTCTATCATTCTTTTGTGCGCAGCATCTCTTGCTGTATATATAGTACCATTTATATATACTGTATCACCAGCCCTTAACTTATTTACTTGTTCTTCATCAAAAGGTGTATTAATAATTATCTCAGCCATAAAATCACTTCCTTTCAAATATTATATTATTACTTCGCTATGACGAGCTACATGACAATTTAAATTAACTGCTACAGGAAGACCTGCTATATGTGTTGGATATGTTTCTATGTTAACAGCTAAAGCAGTTGTTCTTCCTCCCAATCCTTGAGGTCCAATACCCAGCTTGTTTATTTCACTAAGTAATTCTACTTCTAACTCTTTAATGTGTTGTTTCATATTGTGCTGGCCTATATCTCTTAGCAAAGCTTCTTTTGCAAGCAAACAAGCTTTTTCCATAGTTCCACCAATACCAATACCAACAATTAAAGGTGGACAAGCATTTGGTCCACATTCTTTTACAGTATCCTTTATAAATTTTTTTATTCCACCAATTCCATCGGATGGTTTTAGCATTTTTAATGCCCCCATATTTTCACTGCCAAATCCCTTTGGAGCAAATCTAATACGCAATTTGTCGCCTTCAACTATATTATAATGAATTATTGCTGGCGTATTATCATTAGTATTTACTCTCAAAATAGGATCCCTTACAACTGATTTTCTCAAATAACCTTCAAGATAACCTCTTTTTACTCCTTCATTTATTGCATATTCTATACCTTCATCTTGTATTATTACTTCTTGTCCTATATCTACAAAAAACACAGCCATACCCGTATCTTGGCATATTGGTATCATTTTTTCTTTTGCTATCTCTAAATTTAACAGCATCTTTTTTAGTATATCTTTACCTATAGGTGATTCTTCGTTATTCTTTGCTTTTACAATTGCATTAATTACATCTTTATTAAGAGTGTAATTAGCTTTTATACACATTTCTCTTACTGCTTCGATAATTTCTATAGTCTTAATCTCTCTCATATCAAACTCGTTACAATCGTAACTTCTCCTTTCTTTTAATTATGATTATATTAAAAATCAAACACTACACCATATTTATTATATAAATAACTAAGTTTTAATATTCTTATAGCTATTTTACTTTTTATTGTATCAAAATTAAATGAAATTTCAAATAATTAACACTAAATAATTCAATTTTAATGTATAATAGATATATGATTCAAGATAATCTAGATTGGAGATGATTTAATGAAGCTTGCAATATTAATAATTATATTAATTTTAGTATTTCTTTTTGAAGTCGCATTATTTCTAGATATAAGGAATCTTTTGAAAAAATCAATGATTAGCATAAAAGGGACAGGCTATGATAAAAAGAATAAAAATAATTTAAAATTAGTAAAAAAATCTTCCAAATAAAAATTGTAAATATTTACTTCTGCAAAATATTTAACGTTAAAAAAGCCTCCTAATGGAAGCTTTTAAAATCAATCGTTATTATTTGTATCATCTTCTTTTTTATTTGCATTTGTTGATTTTACTTCAGGTACTACTCCATAATCGTAGTCATCTTCTTGTTCATCTATATCATTTTCATTATTTTGCGCTGTAGTTATTGATGCAATAATTTCTTCACTATTAGTTAGTATAGTTATATCTTCTGCTAATTCTACATCTCCTACTTTAAAGCTATTATTCATAGCTAGCTTAGATATGTCTATCAATACATTTTTAGGTACTTGATCCGGGTAACATTCTACGTCAATTTTTTGAAGTTGTTGTTGTAATATATGTTCATTATCAAGACTTTTCCTACCTGCTATTAATATAGGTATGCTTGTAGTAATCTTTTGTTTTCCATCTATTTGTTGTAAATCTAAATGTATGATACCATGAGTAATTGGATCTCTTTGAATTTCTTTTATAATAGCCGGAAAACTTGTATTTTCTATTGCTACTTCAACTATAGCATTTTCTCCATATTTTTTTATTATACTTTTAACTTCCTTTATATTAAATTTTAATGTATGGTTAGTAAAATTATGACCATAAATAACACTCGGAACAAAACCTGTATTTCTAATTCTATTACATGCATTGCTGCCAATTTCATTTCTTATAACAGATTTAATATTTATGTTTTGCAAGATATTCCCTCCCTTTGCTTATTTACCATAATTATGTCCAAATTTTTCTTTTACTATACTTAACAAGCTGTCAAAATTATTAGTAAATAAACAATGACTCCTATAAAAGAAAGGATCTATCTATATTCTATTATAACAACCAAAACCATTACGTAGTAATTGCAACACACCGTTTCAACGAGGCGTAAGATGAACACTACTTGTTAAATCTAACATCTTTTGCCTCGTTATAACAACGGAAGCAATTGCGTAGTAATTGCAACACACCGTTTCAACAAAGCGTAAAAATATACACTATCAAAATCTAACATTTTTACACTTTGTTATAATAAATAATTAAGTAATAATAACAATATAACTCCTGGAATTCCTAAAAAACCAACAATTAAAGCTGTTATTGGATTTATTCCTATACTAAAACCAATAAATTTACCTGCAAAATTTAATGCTAATAATACCACACCACCAATCAAACCATTAATTATCAACTTAAATATATACTTTAGAGGTATTATTAAAATCCATCCAATTAAGTATAGTAATATGAGTCCGAATGCATATGCCAATATTACATTTAATTCAATTCCCAAGCCCATTAAACCACCTCATGTCTTTTATTTACTTTATGAGCAAGAAAAAAATTTGATATTTTAAGGCTGTCCTATAATAATTTATATTTATAATATAATAAAAATATTACTATTTTTGTAGATTAATTAAGCATATTCTGCTCTCATTTTTTTTAATAAGTAAAAATATTTTATTTTAGCTGCTTCCATATTGTATATAGCATAGTCTATAAGCTCCGGGTCTGTTACATTATTAAAATAAATCTGTGCATTTTCCCAATCTTCTTTAGCTTTTTGCAGATTTGGCTTATTTGTATCTTTATTTTCTTCAAATGCTTCTATGATTTTTTTTACAAAAGAATTATTTTTTAATTGGTATAATTTATTCTGTTTGTTTTTAAAATCAGCTACTGCATTATTCATACTAACCCCTCCCATTATATTTATATAATGATTGTGTACATTTATTCTAGGAGTTATACATAATCGTTTATTATTCATAGAAAATTGTGAAAAATGAACCCAAGTTTTAAAAAAATCATGGTTCTTCATGAGATTTTCCTCATCTAAACCATGATTTTTGATAAAATTTTTTATGCTTCTGTATAGATACAAATTCAAAGTTGTTTTTTAAATAGATTACCCCATTATCAACTATGCCTCAATACATAAAATTAATTAAAAAATCTATCATGAACACTAAACATCTCAATTCAATCTAACATAATTTTTTACTAATACTGCGCTGTATGTTATAAAAAAAGTTTTAATTATTTAAATTATAGTCTATTCATCATATCTTAAATTTATCTACTTCTTTTTTTAGTTTATTAGCATATTTCTTAGATCTTGTAACCCGTTCAATAACTTCATCAGATTTATTATTTGCATCAACAACTCTATTTGCTATATCTGTAATTCCACCCGCACCTTCATTAGCTGCTAAATCTACACCATCGATAGATTCTACAACATTTTGTAAGGAATCAAGGAGTTCTTCAGCTGTAGAACTAAATTCACTTACTAGTTTGTCCATAAATTTTACATCATTACTATAATTTTCTGTTACACTAAGCATTGTTTTATAATCATTATAAACATCTGTAGACACAAATTCTAATAAACTATCAGAACTACTCGAAAGATTTTCTACTGAACTTACTACCTTTGACGTTATATCTTGAATTTCAAGAACAGCATTCTTTGATTGCTCAGCTAATTTCCTTATTTCTTCAGCAACGACCGAAAAACCTTTTCCTGATTCTCCTGCTCTTGCTGCCTCAATTGCAGCATTTAATGCAAGTAAATTAGTCTGTTCTGTTATCTGCATAATTGATTCTGACAAAACATTGATTTGATTTACTACTTTTGATTCTTTTATAGCCTTTTGGAGGTCTTGTTTTGCACTAGCAAATATTTCGTCTGCCTTATTCTGAGTTATGATCACATTTTCCTTAGTATTTTCTGCCCGCATAGTTACTTTGCTAACTGTTATTGCACCTTCTTGAGATTTCTCTGCTATAGATAGAATAGATTTTTCAATTTGTTTAGATTTTACTGACATTTCATTTGACGAGGCAGCTGTTTCTTCCATACTAGCAGCCAGCTCTTCTGTAGTTGCAAATATTTCTTCTAAGCCTTCGTTTAAAACGTTTACATCTAACATAACATTTTCTACTTCACCTTCTATAGCTAATGATTCATCTTTTATACTATTAATTAAAATTGTTAAGGAATCTTTCATATTATTAATACCCTTGGCAATTATTCCTATTTCATCTTTTCTTGCTAACAATTTGTGCTCCATTTTTTTAGAAAAATCTCCATTTTCCATTGATACTATAATCTTTAGAATATAATCTATAGGCTTAAGCATTTTATAACTTGTTAATATTGCAACTCCATTAGCTAAAATACATATAACTATCATAGTTATTAAAATATTAATGTTAAATTGTCTAGAAACTTCTAATACTGATTCTGCCGAATAATCACACCCTAATACACCAACAATATTTCCCCTTGAATCTTTTATAGGTACAAATGCTGATAATAAAAATCCATACTCATCTGCATCATATAATTCAGAATAAACCGATTCTCCATTAAATGCTTTATCCGCACCATCAAATATTTCTGCTGGTTCCTCCGTACCAATAGAAGAAAAATTCTTGCCATTAGGGATATCACTACCATCTGCAACATATTTATACGTGCTGTCGTTACTTTTAATTAAGGTATATAAAAACGTGGCACCAGTTTCTTCCTTTACTTCATAAAGCATTTTTATTAACTCATTATAATATTTGTCGTGATTATCCATTTTTTTAATAAGTTCTTTAAATTTATCTCCATCAATATTAACAACTGTAGATTTGGCTATAACCTTTGCTTGTTCACCTATTAATTGCTTGTTAGAAGAAGTTATATAACCATAACTTATATATGTAATCACTGCAGCAGTTAGAATCACAATAATACTTGTCATAATGCTAATTTTACATTTCAAACCCTTTCCTATTTTATTTTCCAAAGTAACACCCCTTTCTAATATTTTTCAATTATATGTAATATCCAATACGAAAATTTGAAATGGCATATATTCCATTATGTCCTTTCAAATTATTAGTTTTAAGATAAAATTTGTGATAGTCAAAAAATAAAAAACCCCAGATGAAAATTTATATTATATCCTGAATCATCTAGTGAAATAAAATAAGTTTATATTCATGGGAATCCCTTTTAGTAATTTGTGTATCTCTTAGAGATCCCCACCTTTTTATTTTTTACAAATATATTTTCATAACTAACTATGAATTATAGTACCGCTTTTACCTTCTATAACAAGGGAAGCTTTTTCTAAAGAAGCAATAACTGCCTTCCTTCCCTTTCCACCTTTCACAAATTCAATAGCAGCATTCACCTTTGGAAGCATACTACCAGAAGCAAAATGTCCTTGTTCACAATATTTTTCCGCTTCTTTTATACTTATACAGTCTAAAGCTTTTTGATTTGGTTTACCAAAATTAATAGAAACTTGATCTACAGCTGTTAAAATAAAAAGATAATCTGCTTTAACAGTGTCTGCGAGTTTAGCAGAAGCAAAATCCTTATCGATAACTGCTGATACTCCTTCATATTTTCCATCATCATTCTTTACCACTGGTATACCCCCACCACCGCAGGCAATAACTATAAATTCATTATCAAGCATGTTCAATATACATTCTTTTTCTACTATATCTTTTGGTAGTGGAGAAGGAACCATTCTTCTATATCCACGTCCAGCATCTTCCTGTATAACTAGTCCCTCATTTTCAGCCATTAGATTCTCAGCTTCTTCTTTTGTATAAAAGCTTCCTATTGGTTTTCTAGGGTTTTCAAATGCTTCATCGTCCTTATCTACTTCTATTTGTGTTACTACAGTTGCTACATTCCAAGGCATTTTTTGCTTGTTAAGCTCTTTTTTAATAGCATTTTGAAGATGATAACCAATGTAACCTTGACTCATGGCTGTACACTCAGGAAGCTCCACAGGAACAATTTTATTATTAATTTTGCAGGCCTCTTCAAAAGCTAAATTAATCATACCAACTTGTGGACCATTTCCGTGGCTGATGATGATTTCATTACCTTGACTAATTAAATTTACAAGTGTTTTTGAAGCTATTTCTACTTTTTCTTGTTGCTCTTTAGGCGTATTTCCTAATGCATTTCCACCTAAAGCTATTACAATTCTATTTAAAGCACTTTTATCTTGCATAGTGTTTTCCCTCCAATGATTTATTCTAAATAGGTTGAAATACCCTGTTAAAATTCTTAAGATATAGAAATATCGCCTTTATCAAGTCAATTTTACTATTTAAGACTCTTTCTATAAAGCATAACGCCAAATACTGTTGTAATTCCAGTACCAATAATTAATGTAAGATGGTATAACGGATCCCATCCATCTCCTGTAACAAATAATAAAATAACACCTCCAGCTATGAATAAGAATCCTAGTATACTTGAAAAGTAAAGTCCAAATTTACCTAGAGGTATTTTATATGGTCTTGGTGTTTCTGTATCAATTTTTCTTAATTTTACTACAGTTGGGAATAACCATAAATATGGTAAGAAGAAAACTAAAAAACTGAAAGATAAAATTGTCCAGAAGGCATCATTGGCACTTCCACTTAAAGCGAAATTCATAACAATTAATGCCGTTGCTATAACACCCATTAATATATATGAATAATCAGGTGTGTTGTATTTTTTATTTCTATGACCAAGAAGTTTTGTTTTTTTAGTAAATTCTGCTTCATCAAGAACTTCAACGCCACCTAATGTCCAAGAAATCATATTTGATACTAGCGTAAATAAAGCTACAAGCATAATACCTTTAAACACAATATCTTGTGCACCACCAAATACAGTACATAATTCTTGTAATGCATAGAAAAATCCATCAAGAGGATCAATAGATTCTGCAGGAATTGCTGCTAAAACTCCAAAGGTGCCAATAATATAGAGAGCTGCTATTAATATCCCTGCTAGAACAGTCATTTTTGGTATATTTTTTCCAGGTTCTTCAATTTCAGATGCAATTGAACTTATAAGTTCAAAACCTAAAAGATTATAAACGATTGCAGAACTATATGAAATTGTGTCAAAATTAAAACTCAATGCAAAACTAGATAGAGAGAAATCATTAGCAAGACCATTTTTCACTCCATAGACAACACCTAATACTCCGAAAATTGCTAATACTCCAACTTTTAATACAGCAGCAATATTTGTAACAGTTATACTTAAATCAACGCCCCTAATCCCTATATAAACTATCAGCCAACACATAGCAATAGCTAATACTGCTAATAATGTTATACTCATATCTGGCGCAAATGCCATGGAAAACCATGTACTAAAGGCAATAAATACAGCTGGCATCCAAAACGCCACGTTTACCCAGTAAAACCAAGAAACAAGACTCGCTTGGAAATCGCCAAATGCTCTTTTTACCCATGAGTATATACCCCCATCTTCTGGATAAGCGGCACCTAATTCTGCGTTTATCAATCCATATGGTATAAAAAATAATAGTGCAGTAAGAAGCCAAATTGTTATTGATGATGCTCCCAAAGCAGCAGGAGCAACAAAGGTATCCAACACAACTATTCCACAAACAGTAAAAGAAACCATTTTAAACAAACTTACTTTTTTTGTTTCCATTTTTTTCTCCCCTTTATATAGTAGTTAGCCCTGATTATTCATATTGCTTTAATTAATGTTGTATAATTCCAATATTCCATTAAATTCAAAACATACCGAATTGGAATGTTCTAATTTAATGGAGATCTTAAACAAGAAGGACCCTAATTAATGGAACTCCTATTCAGTTCCTTCATAAGAGTAAGTGAATTCAAAAGAAATCATAGATTTCTGTTTTCTACTCATGAGTAAACGACTCACATAAAATCACAGATATTAATTCTCTGCTCAAAATCAAGTTTTGGGTTCATGACTCATGATTTTATATGAATAATCTGGGACCATGATTGAAATAACTCTATATAGAGTTATTTCAATTTTTTACCTAACGGTTGTTGCTGAGTAATACAATGTATATTTCCACCACCTAGAATTATTTCTCTAGCATATATCCCAACAATTTCTCTCTCAGGAAAAACATTTTTTAAAGTTGCTATTGCTTTTTTATCGTATTCATCATCATTAAATAAAGGTAAAATTACTGCTCCATTTGCAATATAGAAATTAGCATAAGAAGCTGCCTGTCTATCTCCTTCGTTTCTAGGAAGAGTACCATCTACAACATCAACTCCCTCACTTTCTTCCTTAGTAATTAATACCTCATTTGGAATATGTATTTTATGAATTTCAAGTTTTCTTCCCTTCGCATCAGTCTCATTTGATAAATAATCATAAGCCGCTTTTGAAAGAGGGTACTGTGGATCATTTTCATCATCTGTCCAAGCAAGAACTAATACCCCTGGAGCACAATAATGTACTATATTGTCAACATGTTGATTGGTTTCGTCAAGATAAATACCATTTGGAAGCCATAAAACTTTTTCTACTCCTAAATAATCCTTTAACGTATTTCCAATTTCCTCTTTTGTCATTTTAGAATTTCTGCTTTCATGCAATAAACACTCTTCAGTTACAATAGCAGTTCCATCACCATCTGTATGTATTGATCCTCCTTCAAGAATAAAATCTTCTAGGGAATAATAATCTATATTTTCAATCTCACATACTTTTCTTGCAACTTGATCGTCTTTATCCCATGGGAAATACAATCCGTCTACTAAACCTCCCCATGCATTAAAACGCCAATCAACACCTCTAACTTCACCTTCATCATTTACAACAAATGTAGGTCCTATATCTCTCATCCAAGAATCATCGTTTGACATTTCTACCACACGAATATTACTGCTTAACATTTCTCTTGCTGTTTCATATTGTCTTTGAGATACACACATTGTAACCTCTTCATATTTTGCTATTGCTTCAGCTACTTCAACAAAAGCTGCTTGAGCTGGCTTTGCTCCTAGTCTCCAATTATCTGTCCTTTCAGGCCATACCAACCAGCAACCTTTATGGGGTTCAAATTCTCCCGGCATTCTAAATCCATCACTTTTAGGCGTTCCATTTAATTTTTTAGCCATTTTCTTCATCTCCACTAATTAATTATTTTATAATTTTTCTAATAAAGAATTAATTCTATCTTCATGATACTTAATTGTTTCTTCACTAGGTTTTATATCAAATTTATGAGTAAAATAAACTAAAATTGCCATTTGTGCAGTTAATCTGTTTTCAGCTTCGTCAAAAGCCACACTACGATCTCCATCTAATGCTTCACGAGTAATTTCTTCTTTGTCATTCGCTGGCAAACAATGTAACAATATTGCACCAGGAGCTGCTTTATCCAATAGTTCCTTCGTAATTACATAATCAGGCATGAATGCAGCTAATCTTTCTTCTTTTTCATCTAACTGAGTAGTCCAATAAAAGCTATCTCCATAGATTACATTACATTCTGAAACCTTTGAAAGATCATCTGTAATTTCATATGAAGCACCAGTTTCAGCACAATTTTTATCAGCAAGTCTTAACCATTCCTCTTGCATATGATATTTTTTAGGTCCAATTTGTTTGAAATTCATTCCATATTTAGTACATGTCAATAACAATGAACGACATACATCTGTTGCATCTCCCATAAATGCTACTGTTAAATCAGATAATTCTTTTCCCTCTGGCATATGTTCCTGAATTGTAAAAATATCAGCTAACATTTGGGTTGGATGATATACACAATCTAGTCCATTTATTACTGGTACTGTAGACATTTTAGTCAATGCCTCTGTTATTTCACCACTATTAGTACGAGCCATTATAATATCACACATTCTTGATAATACACGGGCAGTATCATCAATTGATTCCTTTGCTCCTAAGTGAATATCCCTTGGTGATAAAAATAATCCATGCCCTCCTAACAATGTTGCAGCTGTTTCGAAAGATACTCTTGTACGAGTTGAACCTGCTTCAAAAATCATTGCTACTGATTTGTTTTTAAATAATTGTGGAATTGCATTATCTTTTCTTGCTTCCTTTAATAAAGTCATTAACTCTAACATGTCGTCAATTTCTTTTCTTGAAAAATCATTCATAGTAATCATATGTTTCATATTTTTTTTATTTAAGTCTGTTGCACTTGATGATGGTAATTTCATTTTTAGCCTCCTTATTTTATGTCTCTATTTATCAAAGTATATATCCTCTAATGGTCTCGCTTTATTTTTATTTTTAGTTATATATGACACTATAACTATAAGAATAAAATTAACTAGAGCTGGTACAAGGGTGTAAAACTCCCATGGCTCAGGTATTATAGAAAGCTGAGATATACATCCAACTACATTTACCAAAAGACCCCCAAGCATTCCAGCAATAATACCATATGTGTTTACCCATTTAGATTTCAATGCCATAACAAATGGAAAGAAAAGAACTCCAAATTGTAAGGTAAATGCAAATATGGTTAAATCATAAATATCTGTACTTGCTAGCCCGCCAATTCCAGCTAACGCGCCTATTAAAACTACAAAAAACCTTGTTATTTTTAACATCTGATCTTCTTTTTTTACATTATTATTTTTAAGTTTATCTATTACTATAGTTTTGTAAATATCATTGGAACAAAGAACTGCTGTTGCAAAAAGGGATGTACTAGCACTAGATAATATAGCAGATATTAAAGATGCAACAAATACTCCTAATCCTACTGGCCCCAAAAGTTGTTTTGCTAAAAAAGGAATTAATAGTTCGCTATCTTGTGCAAATAAACTCGCATCTAAAACTCCTTTATTAACTAATGTAATTCCAATTAGTGCAAGTATAACTGGTATGAACCCAATGGTCCAATATAACCCACCTGCTATAACCATTCCCCTTTTAGCTGTCTTTTCATCTTTAGCCATAAAAGCCCTTTGAGCGATATCAGGACTTGGAATATTGCCTAGCCCCATTCCTACCCACATGGCAAGGTAAGTAATCCAAGGCATAATTCCTTTTCCCGTAGGCAAAAAATTCCAATATCCTTTTGGTGTATTTTCCACTATAGTTCCAATTCCACCTACTGTGTTAACTCCTACAATCAAAATTGTTACAAGCCCTATTAAAATAATAATCATTTGTATAAAGTCGGTCCAAACAACTGCCACAAGTCCACCCATGTAAGTAAATGTAACGACAACAATAACTGCCATAATATAACTCAAAGTAAAATTTATACCAAAGAGTACGTTAAGAATTTTACCTATAGCTAGAAATTGTACTGATGTCCATATAACATAAGTTGGAATCATTACTGCAGCTGCAAAATATCCTGTAATAGAGCCAAAACGATAACTATATAGCTCCCCAATTGACCTAATTCTTAGTTTCCTTAAAATTTTTACAAAGAAAACTCCAATAAGAATCAACGCCAACCCTGCAGCAAAAGGATCTTCTATAACACCAAAAATTCCATCATTATAAGCTGCTCCAGTAGCTCCAATGACTGTACCGCCTCCCCAAAAGGTTGCAAAAACAGTACCCACTATGAGCAAAAGAGGTGCACCTCTTCCTGCGACTAAATAATCATCTGAGTTTGATACTTTTTTACTAGCAATTTTCCCCACCATAATTATTCCAATAAAAAATAAAGCAATAATAACAAGTGGGATGAGGTTATTAGAATTCACAGAATCTGTCCTTTCTATTTTTTTTAAGTATCTAAACTGCGTTTTTAAAATTGTTGTAAACGTTTACTAAGATAATTATACTACTGTTTGAATACATTATCAAGGTTTTTTGTCCGATTTTATACTTTTTGTGTCTCATTTGTACGTTCTGCGTGTCCTATTCGGACGTTTTTGTATGCTATTTTTGCTTTGCAACTGTCTGTCGTCTGTAAAATATCAGATTCTATGTATCTACATAATCAACCTCTTACAATCAATTTATTGATAATAAAAAAGCAAAAATAATAATCAATATAAAGTTTGCAAAATTCAAAAAATAATTTTAAATACTTTTAGTCCATTTAAAAAAGAATTTAAAAGGGTTAAATACTAGACAAATAGAGATAGTAAGTGAAACAGAGTGTAAAATATTTAATTTACAAATTTTATTATTTAGTATTCTTACGATTAAATCATGGTATATTTACAAAATGAAAATATTGAAAATTGAAGAAAGTAAATTTTTTTAAATGGATTTATTTATGTCCATATGTTGCATTGATATTGTAGCTATCGGACAAATCATATGTTGTTTTTTGTTTTCCCCTTGTCTATTTAACACAAAAGTGTTAAGCTTTATATATAAATTATAGATTAGGAGAATTGTTATGACTAAAAAAATAAAGTCCTTTGACAAGATAGATTTTAAAATCATAAATGAATTATATAAGGATGTTAGGATTTCTGCTTCTAAAATAGCTAGAACTATTGGTGTTAACGAGAGAACTGTAAGGAGAAGAATTGATAAATTAATAGAGTCAAAGGCTATTCGAATCGCAACAATTATAGAACCTAGCATGTTTGGTTATAACTCTATCGCAGATATTAATCTTAAAGTAGAGGATTCGGTTTTCGATAAATTTGTTGAGTCTTGCAAAAAAAATCCCAATGTATGCTACATTGCTTTTGGGTGGGGAAAAGCAAATTTAGCCATAGAAACAAGATTTTTAGATAATGAAGAGATGTATAATTTTATAAATCATACTCTTCCTGAAACAGAAGGAGTTGAAGTAATTAATTTCTTTATAATTCCAAAAATAATATATAATATTGATCAATGGCTACCTGTAGAAAGTGATTTTAAAGATTAGAAAAAGCGACCAAAACCCATGGCCGCTTTTTTTATGTTCATATTCAAAAATCTTGTTTTTATCCATATATTACATATATTTATTTCTTATATCATGTAATAACTCGATCCTCTTTGATATAACAAGTATCACGGCTGTTTTTGTTTTAATGTTTTAATTCTAAGATTAACTTTTTCTATTCCTGTTTGCTTACTCTTTTACCAAGTCCTAATACAGCTTTTTTTAACAAGAAAGGTAAAACTTCCATTGCATAAGGCAGATATAATCTTTCTGTATGCTTGTGGGCATCTTTTCCAATTGGTCCTATGTTTAATACTGGTATGTTAAGGTTCTTTGATCGATTGAAAGGGTAAATAAAGTCCATTCCCCATGCAGGTATATTTTCTGCAAGGACTTGCTCATCCCTTTTATTTCCCTTGAATCCAAATTCACTTAAATCTGATATTCCTTCATAAATCTCAGCTGTATGAATTTTTACTGAGAAAGTTCTTTCTGCTTCTGTGATTATTTCTTTAACTGTATCTATTATATCTAATTCCATCTTTGTCTTACGTTCATTATACAATGCTGGACAATAAGGAGGTAAAAAACCGATAACAATAGCAGGTCCCTTTAGTTTTGCTATATCTATCAAATGGTTTACAAGCATTAGACCTCTTTCCTGTAGTTCCATTTCTGGTGAAAGAGTACTTAAATAGTCTCTTATAATTCCTTGAATGTCTTGGTCTGATTGTTCTGCTGCTAGATTTAAGAGTTCATTAAATTCAATGATACTACCCTCTAGATTCTTTTCTTTAGTCTGTGTACCTTGACTTACTCTTTTTTGATTCTGTTCTGATATAGATTCCTTTAATGCCTTACTTGCTGCTTTTTTTAATACAGTCATTATTTCATCAGGTGTCTTTTGAATAAAAAGCACATTATGGTACATAGCAATACGCTCTATTACCGTCACTGAATAGGTAGGCTTTAAATCTTTGATTTTCAAGCATGTAAGAGGTGGATAAACTACATTTTTAAAAGTATCAGCGAAGTCTCCACTACCTTCTATGAGACTTCCTAGCTTAAAAGCAATCAAAGCTGCACTCAAACCTTCAAAATACTCACCAGCATGAGTTTCTCTCCCTAATACAAATGTAAAAGGTGTATACATTCCAACTGTTCCTAGATGAATCCACCCATCTCCCTTGTTTAACTGTGTAATGGTAGGCTCACTGTCAATACAACATAAAAATTCAAAACCTTTTTCTTTCATATCTTCAACAAGTTCTAGTGCCTTATGTATACCACATGCATTATTCTCTTCATCCGCTACAGCTAGATATAGAATATTTACATCTAGATTCTCTGTGTTTTCAGATAGCTCTGCGACAAGTCCAGCTTGAACTGCTAACCCGCTTTTCATGTCCGCAACGCCTCTACCGAAAATCCAATCTCCAGATTCTAAATCTTCTCTAGCTTCTTTAGAAATAACTGTTTTTGCAATTTTTTTTGTATATGTTTCTGGATAAAAAGCTACATCTCTTAAGCTTCCACACACATCAGTATCTACAACATCAAGATGTCCCATTAAAATAATCGTATTTGGTGTTTGTTTTTTTGCTCTTACAAATGCACATAGATTGGATCTTTTAAGTCTATCTTCTTCAATTTTCTGCAAAAAAAGATCCTGTGGATTTTTTTTAAAGTATGTAAGCTTCTTGAGTTGATCGTATATAAATTTAGGGGCAAGCTTTTCGCCATCTGAATCCGTTACACTCTTGACCTCACAAAATTTCATTAAAAATGAATAAATCTCCTCTTTTGTATTTTTAAGAGGCATTTTTTCTCCTCCTTGTATCTAATTTTACTCTGGATTCTCAACCATTTTTTTTACATAGGTTGGAAGTATAAATGAACCAACATGAATACCTGTATTATAATATTTTGTTTCCAATCCAAGAGCTTTCCATATTTCTGGTTTAAAATCCTTTATTGGATCATATTTTTTAGATGCAAAACCGAAAAGCCAGTGACCAGATGGATAAGTTGGCATATTATATTGATAGACCTTACTTATAGGAAATAAGAATTTGATTTTCTTTACAGCTTTTCTCATTTCTTTGGCATTTTTCTCATAAAATGGACTTTCACATTGATTAACCAATATACCATCTTCACTTAACAAATTAGAACAGCATGTATAGAATTCCATGGTAAATAATCCTTCTCCCGGTCCTATTGGGTCTGTAGAATCTACGATTATTAAATCATATTTTTCTTTTGATCTTCTAACAAATTCTATCCCATCTTCGAAATAAAGTTGTACTCTTTCATCCTTTAGCTTGCTAGCTGTAAGAGGAAGGTATTTTTGACATGCCTCTACAACCATACGGTCAATCTCTACCATATCAATTTTTTCTATTCCTTTATATCTGGTCAGCTCTCTAACTGTACCTCCATCACCACCACCAATGACAAGTACTTTCTTTACATCTGGATTTGTTGCCATAGGAACATGAACGATCATATCATGATAAATAAATTCATCCTTTGATGTTAGCATGACAATTCCGTCAATAATTAAGAATCTTCCCATTTCATCACTATCAAATATATCTATTTGCTGATAAGGACTTCTCCCAGTAAATAATTGTTCTTTTACCTTAATTGAAAATCTAATGTTTTCTGTCTGAGGTTGTGTATACCAAAGCTCCATTAAGATACCTCCCTTAATAAATTTGTTTATTATATGGACTGATATTATAAATAATCTAAACAATTTAATTCTTGTACATAAACTGTTTATTATTTTTAGACAATATCAATTTATATTTTTCCATATGTATTTCATTTTATACATTATAAAATATTTATATTACTTTATCTATTGGTAATTTATTCTTGATATATCACTAATATGAAAAATTAATACCCCTTACGCGCAAGGTTGTTAAGTACTAATAAAAAGTCACGGCTATTTATGAGATTTTTCTCATCTATAACCATGCTTTTTTATAAGAATTTATTTTTTGTTATATATACGTCAAATAAAGTCATATCAAAAATAAAATAAATCTCTATCATCAATATCCCTAAAACCCTTATAAAATCAACAATAGCTTTATCCCTTTTCAGTCTCTCTGCAAGGTGGTCAATTGTTGTTCTTTTTTATTTTATCTTTATGTTTTTCCATTTGCTAATGTTTTAGTAAAATATGATTTAATATAAATTGCGTAAAAAATATCGCCAATTCATTTTTGAATAGGGCGATATTTTACTCTAGTTATTAATATATATTAATAACCCATCATTACAATACATGTATCTTGCTGACAAATTGGAATTTATCTAATTACTACTTTAATATACAGGTACACAAATTTCACAATTATGCTTATTAACCATTTGGACTATATACCTTTCGATGATTGGTCTTGTTTCATCAAATTGATATCCTTGCCTTGATAATTCTGGGAAAATATCAATCCACGCTTTTTGAACTGCTTCTGCTGTATGATTTATTTTAAAAACAGCATATTTCCCTCCAACAATATTACCTTCTTTTATATAGCCGTCAGTTACCGAATAGTCATTTGAAACAACAATGCAGGTATCATAACGACAGTTTTTAGGTTTAGTAGTCTCAGGATTATCCTGAGCAATTCCAAGGATTATGGATTCGTCATTAAATAAATGGTTAATTTTTGCCCATTTTTTTAATTCTTTCATTGTTTTAACATTATTAATTCCATAAGGACCAATTTGCCTTATATAAGCAATCCGATATGGTGGCATATTTTCAATCGTAATATCCATAATTTATTTTCTTCGCCTCCTCTAAAGAATAAATAACTTCTTCATTACAAGATTACTACGCTTTAAAATAGAAAGCAAAGAATTTTTTAAAAATGTTAAATTGCTATTTATCTTTTAATTAGCGTTTCATTTTGTTTTTCTATTACTCTATTTTTAATACTTCTTCCTAATAAAACAAAATTTAAAAAATCATGGCTTTAAGAGAGCTTTCGCTCATCTCAAACCATGATTTTTAAAATCACTTTGTTTATTTGATATAAGTTTTTTGTGTTATACATATTTATATATAAAGTTATATTTCTCTTCTACCGTGCAATGCTTTAGATAAGGTTACTTCATCAGCGTACTCTAAATCTCCTCCAACTGGTATGCCATAAGCAATTCTTGTCATTTTTATTCCTGTTGGTTTAAGCAGTCTAGAAATATACATAGCTGTAGCTTCTCCTTCTATCGTAGGGTTTGTAGCTAATATTAATTCTTTGACTGTATCATCTTGAAGCCTTACTAGTAACTCTTTAATTTTAATCTCTTCAGGACCTATTCCATCCATAGGAGATATACTCCCATGTAATACATGATAAAGACCTCTATATTCTCTGGTTTTTTCCATCGCTACTACATCTTTTGGTCCCTCTACAACACATATAGTTGATTTGTCTCTCTTAGCATCTGAACATATATTACACGGATCTTTTTGAGTTAGATTATTGCATATGCTACAATATTTTATGTTTCTTTTTGCATTTACTATTGCATTAGCTAAACTCATTGCTTCCATGTTGCTTACATTTAAAATATGATATGCTAATCTTTGAGCTGTTTTTTTTCCTATACCAGGAAGCTTAGAAAGTTCTTCTATCAACATAGCTATAGGCTCAGCATAATAATCCATTTTTTCACCCTTTTTCTATGTTTTATAAATCAATTTTGCTTACTAAATTATGGGGTTTTTATTCATTATAATTGTTGATATTCTAATCTATTTAACGGAAATGATTACTTTATTTTAGTTTAAAGATTATTTCCTTATAGATTAGTAAACTTTTTGATTATACTTTAACTCCTATTCATTCTTCCTAGGAGTAAGCGGCGATATGAAACTCCTACTCATCCTTCCTAAGAGTAAGCGATTCACATAAAATCAAAGATTTTAGTTCTCTGCTCAAAATCAAAGATTTTAGTTCTCTGCTTAAAATAATCCTGGTATATTCATTCCTCCTGTTACTTTACCCATTTCTTTACTTACCATTTCATCAGCTGCTCTTAACGCTTCATTTACTGCTGCTAATACTAAATCCTCTAACATTTCTACATCATCTGGATCAACAACGTCTTTGTCAATTTTGATTTCTAATATTTCTTTTTTTCCATTGGCTTTTACTGCTACTGCTCCACCACCAGCACTAGCTTCTACTTCTCTTTCTTCAAGTTCTGCCTGCATTTTAGTCATCTTTTTCTGCATCTGTTGTACTTGCTTCATCATATTACCCATATTTGGCGTTCCTCTAAATCCACCTTTAGCCATATTTTATCATCCTCCCTATTTTTTTCATACTAATTATTAACATGTTTTGTTATTTATTTTATCTCAACTATTTCTTCACCAAATAATTGTTTGGTTTTATTTATTAGAGATTTATTATTTGCTGTTTCTTTTTGTTTCGTATACGTTTGACCTTCTATTATATATTTAACTGTAATATCAGAATTTAGATTTTTACTTAAAAACTCTTCTACATATTTTTTATTGTCTTCCGTATTTAATGCATTTTTAAAAAATTCATTCTCTTTATTAAACGATATTACTACTGTGCTATTATACACATCTACTAGCTCTCCATTGCTAAGAAGTGTAAATATTTTTATTTTTTCCTTTTTCATTTTTTTTATTATATTTTTCCAGTCTTCTTTAACATTATTTATGTCTAAATCTAAAATCTTATTGTTTCCATCAAGCTGTTCTTTTTCAATTGTTTCTTTTGAACTATCTACTGCCACCTTTTCAACTTCTGGTTCGTTAATAGGTTTTTGTATAACATTTTTTTCATTGGAAGTAATAGTAGTTGGAGTAGTCTTAAACTCCCCACTTGCCATAGTTTTTTCAATCTTATCTATTCTACTGATTATACCCTCAAATGAATTGTCAGCTTCTGGATTTAAAATTTTTATTATAGTTACCTCTAAAATTACTCTTGGTTGTGTAGTTTTTTTGATTCGAACTTCTGCTTCTGATAATAAATTTATTATCCTTTCAATTGAACCTACACTTATATTACTGCATTGTTGTTTAATCCGTTGTTGATTATCTATAGATAAATCAATTATATCACTTGGATTATCAACTGCTTTACAAATCAATATATTTCTAAAATGCATTATCAAATCTTTGATAAACTGTCCAATATCCTTACCATCATTTATTATATTATTTATATTTTTTAATGTACTATACAAATCTTGACTAATAATACTATCACTTATTTCAAAAACTGCATCATTGTTCACAGCTCCCATAATAGATAATACATAATCATATGTAAGCTTTTCTCCTGTTAATGATATGCATTGATCTAATATGCTAAGTGCATCTCTCATAGCACCGTCGCAATTTCTTGCTATTAAGTTTAGTGCTTTTTGCTCAACATCACAATTTAACTTTTGGCATATATCATTCATGTTTTTTACTATGTCATTTGTATTAATTCTTTTAAAATCATATCTTTGACATCTAGACAATATTGTTGCTGGTAGTTTTTGCGGCTCGGTTGTAGCTAATATAAATATTAAATATTCAGGTGGTTCTTCTAACGTTTTCAACAATGCATTAAATGCACCCTTTGAAAGCATATGAACCTCGTCTATTATATATACCTTATATTTCCCATTTGAAGGAGGGTATTTAACTTTTTCTTTTAAATCTCTTATATCATCAACGCTATTATTTGATGCTGCATCCATTTCAACCACATCAAGATTTGTACCATTGAGTAAGCTTAGACAAGTTTTGCATTTATTACATGGATTGCCATCTACACTATCTGGACAATTCACTGCTCTTGAAAAAATCTTGGCTGTAGATGTCTTCCCTGTACCCCTTGTCCCTGAAAACAAATATGCATGAGCAGTATTGTCTTTTATTATTTGATTCTTTAAAATTGTTACTATATGGCTTTGTCCTAATATTCCATTAAAATCTTTAGGCCTAAATTGCCTGTACAGTGCTTTATAACTCATAATATCACCCTTATTCTCAACGATAAGTATATTATCCCAAATTATTCAGAAAAAATCAAATACTTATAAGTAGAGAATTAAACTATTTTTTAACTAAAAAAAGCATATATCTTGTCTTTACTGTTATGTATAATTAATATTATATGCAAAAATAAATCCATAACAAAGGTTATGGATTTATTTTAGCCGTACACCTGGTATTGACATTTCACTCCAAGCGTTACCTAAGCAGTTAACTCAAATCAGGCACCCCTGCGGCACACGAGAGTGTCTACTTACCGCTGCTTCCTTCCGGACCTGACGGGGTTCATAGATTCTCATTGCGCAGGACCCAATCATCAACGCCACTTACTTAGGGCAGACCTTACAGTAAAATGCCTCAACCAGGAATTCAATCCTGCTATAGCGGATTGCAGGTTACAGGGCACCGCTACCTCCCCATCTAGTACGGCAAACTTTACTGGCGGAGAGAGAGGGATTTGAACCCTCGAGACGGTATTCGCCGCCTACCCGCTTTCCAGGCGAGCGCCTTCAGCCAAACTCAGCCATCTCTCCATAAATTATTGAATTATTTATATAGTCTAACGAATATTTATTATATCTAAAAATTTGGTCTATGTCAATGAAAATCGGCTGTTAATTTATGTAAATAGGCAAAGTTTTCATTATATCTAGGCAAAATCAAAGGATTTTATTATTTCCCTTTATCAAAACTGAAATATATGACATAATATAATATATCTTATACCTTTACATGGGAGGGTTTTTATGCTTAATATAACTTGTATTTCAGTAAGATTACTTATGGCTTTAGTTTTGGGTGGTTTGATAGGGTTACAAAGAGAAGGTAAAAATCGTCCTGCTGGTTTTCGAACTCATATACTTGTATGTATGGGGGCAGCACTTATAATGCTTTGCGGTATATTCCTTTTTAATAATTATAGCAGTTTTAGCAATCTAGATCCTGCTCGTCTAGGGGCTCAAGTTATAAGTGGTATAGGTTTTTTAGGAGCGGGTACTATAATTAAAGAAGGATCTACTGTAAAGGGATTAACCACCGCTGCTAGTTTATGGGCTGTAGCAGGTATAGGTTTAGCAGTTGGTAGTGGTTTTTATATAGGTGCTATTATTGCTACACTTTTAATATTAATTACTTTAATAATATTTTCAAAATTTGAGCCATATATTAACCAATCTAAGATATATTCATATATAGACTTAAGTACGATTAATATTCCTGGTCAAATAGGAAAAATAGGTACCGTATTAGGAAATCTAAATATTTCAATAGATAATATAAGTATGGAAGAATCTAGCAAGAACCATTTGTCTTTAGAGCTGACTATTACTAATCCACTAAAAATACCTAATAATACTATTGTTAAAAATTTAGCTCAGATAGAAGGTATTCAATCTATAGAAATTAACCATACCAAATAATTTACATTTTCCCTGAGCGTATCATAGAAATTACAAGCCAAATCCCCATTAATCCTGCACTTAAATAACCTATTAATCCAAAAAATGACATGTCATATATTTTGGGTCCGGCATTCGCATTTATTACTAAAGATGAACCTATTACTATAGATGAAATTATAAGACTTACAACTACCCTATTTATCATTTTGCTTATTCTATATACACTTCTTTCTAATCTTAAATGTTCAAGTTTTATTTTTAGTTTACCAGCGTTTAATGTATTTAGAACCTCAAGAGTTTTAGTTGGTAGTTTTATAGTATTTCTATAAGAAGTGTATACTGAGTTTAACTGCTTTATAATTTCTTTTTTGATATCTTTATTAAATATCAAATTTGATTGAATATATGGTATTGCTACGTCCATTATACTCATATCAGGTGCTAGATGCTCTATAACACCTTCCAAAATCATCATGCCTTTGACAAACATCATTATACTAACTGGCATGGCTATATTATTATTTTTTGCAGCTTTTGTAACATCATTAATTATTTGTACTACATTTATATTTAACAATGATTCATCTATATATTGGCCGTATATTTCTTCTATATCCGAATAGAGTTTGCGTATGTTTATTTTACCTCTCTTGATACCTATTTTAAGTACTGCATGTGTCATTTTTTGAATATCTCTTGAACCTATTGCTAATAAAAGATTATTGAAATCTTTTTGCATATCTTTGTCCATAATTCCTATTGCACCAAAATCAAAAAATACTATTTTTCTATTATTAATAATTATATTTCCTGGATGAGGATCACCATGAAAAAAACCATCTTCAAAAACTTGTTTTAAAAAATTATAGGCTAATTTTGAAGCTATTTCTTCTAAATCATATCCTTCTTGCTTTAATTTATTTATATTAGTTATTTTTATACCATCAATATATTCCATAACTAATATGTCATAGTTACTATATTCTTTGAATACCTTTGGACATTTTATAAGTTTAGAGTCTATATTGTTTTCGTAAAATTTATCCAAATTTTGTGCTTCTTTATTTAAATCAAGTTCTTTCTCTATAATATCAATAAAAAAATCTATAGCTTCTTTTATATCAATTATATGCCCTTGGGGTGTTAGTTTAGCTAATATAGAAAATCTCTTAAGTATCTTCATATCACTAAGCATAATTTCTCTTATATTAGGTCTTAAAATTTTTAATGCTACTCTTGTGCCATCCTTCATTATTGCTTTGTGAACTTGAGCTATAGATGCAGATGCTATAGGATTGTGATCAATTTCAATGAAAACATCATCAATTTTGTCACCAAAATTTTCTTCTAATATATCATGTATTACATCATACGAAAGAGGTTTTACGCTATCTTGGAGTTTTTCGAATTCTAATATATAGCTTTGAGGAATTATATCTGATCTAGTAGATAGTATTTGTCCAAGCTTAATATAAGTAGGACCTAATTCCTCTAAGGCTAGTCTTAAATTTTCAGGCTTTATCCTTTCTTTTTTTAAACCATACTTTACAAATACTGATATTATCTCTTTAACTCTTTTTTTCTCTTTTATTCTATTCATATCTATATGCAAAAAAGCCTTGTAATACAAACAAGGCTTACTTTAACTCCAATTCATTTATTTTTTTCTTTATTTCTTCAAGCTCATTTTGGGTCATATTTTCTATATTCATAATAGTCTGTTTTAAATTACTATTAGCATTATCAAAACCTTCTACTGACCTTTTTTTCAATTCATCTGTTAACTCTTTGCCTTGTTTAATAGTTATTTCACCTTTTTTTACCATGTCGTCAACAATATCCACTGCTTTTTCATAAGTATAAGCAGCTGTTCCTATTCCTGCTAATAAAATATTTTTTAAACTTATCATAGCTCCTCCTTAAAATTAAGCATATTAACATTATTTACCTCAAGCTTATTTATTCCATAAAAAGAGCTAATTTATACATCTACGAGTTAATTATTTTTGCACCTTCATAATCTATATCAACTTTTTTTATAATCCATTTATTATTTAGATTATTTATTATAAATTTTAACTTTTCAACAACTTTTTCATCATTTTCTTTTGTAATAACTGCTAAAGTAGAACCTGCTCCACTTATGAAACCTGCTGTATTATCTAAGTCATTGAGAGTTTTCATAAATAAATCATAACCTTCAATAAGTTTACTTCTATAAGGTTGATGTAATTTATCTTGAAATGATGCCTTTAGTAAATGACCATCTCCATTTGATAAAGCACAAAGCATTAAGGCTGTTCTTCCAACATTAAAAATTCCATCACTATAATCTATTTTTTTAGGCAAAACTTCTCTGGATTTTTGTGTAGAAAGCTTAAAATCAGGAATTAAAATATAAAAATTAAAGCTTTCATCTATTTTAGCCTTACTATATAGAACCTCTTCTTTGTTTTGTGCTGAAGCTATCATTCCACCAAATAAAGCTGGTGCTACATTATCCGGATGTCCCTCTATTTCAGTTGTTAATTTTAATATTTCTTCTATACTTAATACGTCACCACTTATTTGATTTGCGGCTAAAGCACCTGCAACTGCACATGCAGCACTGCTTCCTAAACCTCTTGAAACAGGTATTTTTGTATCAAACACTATTTTAATGCCCTTACATTGATATCCTGTTCTTTCAAAACATTTTTTCATAGAAATATATACTAAATTGTTTTCATTCTTAAACTCGTCTGGACAGCCTTCAAATACTAAACCCTCTTCTATTTCTTCAAAATAATATTTATTATAAAGTCCTAGAGCTATCCCCAGACTATCAAAACCTGGTCCCATATTTGCACTAGTAGCGGGAACTACAACTTCAAACATATTATCACCTACACTTTTAACATTCTACAAACAGTTTCTTTCATAGTACTTTTTAAACAGACTTGTTGATGTAATACCTCTAGTTTATCGATATCTTTTATTGGACTTGGTATATCTATATTAAAGTCCTCTGATAATTTATTTATAAATTCAAAGTCATTATATTCATAGTTACATTTATTTAAAGCTCTATATACACTCCCTGCGAATTTGAAAGGACTAGCTGTTGAAGCAATAACTATTTTTTTATTATCCTTTGATATGTTTTTATAGTTTTTGCATACATGGTAAGCAACCGCTGTATGAGTGTCTATTACATAGTTGTATTTTTCATAAACTTCCTTTATAGCATTTGTAACATCTATCTCTTTAGCATAATCTCCATAAAAATCGCTTATATTAGAAATCTGTTTTTCATTTATTTTATAAGCACTCTTATTTTTAAGGCTATTCATATAGCTAGTTACTACGCCGCTGTCTTTAGTTGTTATTTCATATAACAATCTTTCCAAATTGCTTGATATTAATATATCCATTGATGGAGAAGTGGTTGTCTTAAATTTTCTATTTATATCGTATACACCTGTGTTTATAAAATCAGTCAATATATTATTTTCATTTGACGCACATATAAGTTTATTTATTGGCAGTCCCATTTGCTTTGCATAATAGGCAGCTAATATGTTTCCAAAATTACCAGTTGGTACTCCTATATTTATCTCTTCTTTTAATTTTATTTCTTTATTTCTTACTAAGTTCATATATGCATATATATAATAAACTATCTGTGGTACTAGTCTTCCTATATTAATTGAGTTTGCTGAAGATAAAATAATATTTTTTTCAAGTAATTGATCTTTTAATTCTTGATCTACAAATATTTCTTTTACTCCATTTTGTGCATCATCAAAATTGCCTTCAAGCATGATAACATGAGTATTGTTTCCTACTTGTGTAATCATCTGCATTTTTTGTACATCACTTACTCCATCTCTTGGAAAAAATACTATTATCTTTATACCTTCAACATCTTTAAAACCCTCTAGTGCAGCTTTCCCTGTATCTCCAGAAGTTGCTGTTAAAATAACTACTTCCTTTTCTAATTTATGTTTTTTAACTGCTGTGGTCATAAGGTGAGGAAGGATAGATAATGCCATATCCTTAAAAGCTAATGTCGCGCCATGAAATAGTTCAAGAAAATACATGTCTTCACATTTCTTTAATGGAGCTATTTCATTACTTCTAAATTTCTCATTATATGCATTGTAAACACATTCTTTGATTTCTTCTTTTGTAAAATCAGTAAAAAATTTATTTAAAACTACACATGCTAATTGTTTATAATTTAAATCGAGTAATTCCTTTAAATTTTCTATTTTGGGTAAATATTCAGGTACGTATAATCCTCCATCTTCTGCTATGCCATTAATTATTGCTTCTGATGAAGTAACTTTTTTATTCAAACTTCTTGTACTATAATAAAGCATGCTTATGTCCTCCATGTTTTTTTATTCCATAGCAATAAGCCTAAGTTTTGCTACTCCAGTCATTTCTTTTATCTGCTGTAAAATTACATCTAATTCTACTATAGTATTAGCTCTGTCAAATGTAATGCTAACATTAGCAGTACTATTTATAGGTATATCTTGATTTATAGTTAATATATTTCCTTTTGCATTGGCAATTATATTTAGTATATTTGACAGCAAACCTGGTCGGTGATTTAGTAATAACGATATTGTAACCTTTCGTCCAATACCTCCTTCAGAGACAGTAAATACGTAGTCTTTATATTTATAAAATGTACTTCGACTAATTCCAACTTTTTTTACAGCCTCTGTAACTTCCTTAGCCTTTCCAGTTCTAAGTAATTCCTTTGCATTTATAACTTTATCAAAAATATCAGGTAATATACTTTTATCAATAACTAAATATTTATTATACATAGTATCACCTCTCATAATTGTATACTGAGTTTGTTCACAAAACACATATGTTCATTATTAACATACTTTGATTTATTTTAACATTAATTTATTTAAAACACAAGATTATAAATATACAGATAATTCGTGTTTTTTTGCACTAAATCTCTTTACCTTCGATAATTATTATGTTATACTGTTTATCATTGATATACATTTGTTTTTAATTCGCGTACATTACGTGACAATATTTATAGATAAGAGAGGTAGAATATTATGATTAAAATTGGTCTTTTGGGTTTTGGAACTGTAGGTTCAGGTGTATATGAGATTATAACTACTAATGAAAATTTTAAAAAAAGCATGAAAGATAAAGTCATGATTAGCAAAATTCTTGTTAGAGATAAAAATAAAGATAGAAATATAAAATTCCCTCAAAACATACTTACGGAAAATGCTGATGATATTTTAAATGACCCTGAAATTGATATCGTTGTTGCAGTTATGGGAGGAATAAATCCTTCATACCAATATATTATTAAGGCTTTTGAAAATGGTAAGCATGTAGTTACTGCCAATAAAGCTGTTGTATCAAAATACTATGATACTTTTTTAACTACTGCTAAAAAAAATAATAGAGCTTTTCTTTTTGAGGCAAGTGTTGGAGGTGGTATACCTGTAATCAAACCATTAAAACAAAGTGTGAAAATTAATGATGTTGATAAAATAAAAGGTATACTTAACGGAACTACAAATTTTATTTTGACAAAGATGACTGAGGAAAGTTACTCTTTTGAAGATGCATTAAAACTTGCTCAAGAACTAGGTTATGCTGAAGCAGACCCTACTGATGATATACAGGGCTATGACATTGCAAGAAAACTGTCCATATTATCTAATATCGCTTTTAAATCTACTACTAGTGTTGAAAATATTAAATGCAGAGGTATTAGTGATATTTCTAAATGTGATATAGAAAAATTCGATGAACTAGGCAAGAAAGTTAAACTTGTTGGCAGTGCAATTAAAATAGAAGATGAATATTCTGCCAGCGTTGAACCATTGTTAGTTGATAAAAATTCTACTCTTGGTACTGTAAATGACGCATTCAATATAGTGTCCGTATCTGGTAATACTGTAGGTGAACTTCAATTCTTTGGACAAGGTGCTGGTAAAAATCCTACCGCCAATGCTGTTGTTTGCGATATAATCGACGTTATAAATGGAGAATATGAAAATTTTGATAATGATAATAAAAAAGTTATTGATTCAGCAGGAGCAAAATTATTTGAAGGAAGCTACTATTTAAGAATTACTCCTGAAAACAAGCAGCAGATACCAAATTTAATTGATTTCTTATTAAATAAAGCTTTGAAATTCAAAATCTGTGAACAAGATGAAAATCTTATTATTATTACCGAAGCTATACGTGCTGATAAAATGGAAAATTTAGTTGAATTGCTAAATACCGAACATAAAAACTATTGCTATGCTAGGTTTGATGATAACAAAATATTAGCTTAATACGGTCTAGTTAGTTGCAACCCAAAATCAAAAATAAATGTAGATAATATTATTAGTATGACTCACAAGTTTTTGGTGGGGGGAACCATCTCTACACGTTATCATATAGTTTTTTTAATATGTGTATAATCTTTGACGGTTCCGACAAGAGCTCGTTTCAAAATAAACAAGAAACTCACTACTCACTACGTTCCTAGCAGTAAGTGATTCACTCAAAATCGTAGATTTTGGTTCTCTACTTAGAAACGATGAAGAAACGAACTCTTGAAAGTCACACTTTCAAAGAAACATTAGATGTTTCCCTAGTAACTTATCGGTAACTTTTACAACCAATATATAGGAAACCGAGTTGCTTTAAAATATTAAACATAGAATTTATGAATAATGTAAAATTTCGCAACTAACGACGCGGTCTACAAGGAGGAAAATGCAATGGACAATGTATTAGTACAAAAATACGGGGGTACTTCTGTAGGTTCTACTAAAAAAATTAAACGTATTGCACAAAACATAGTTCGTAATAAAAAAAATGGATTAAAGGTTGTTGTTGTAGTTTCAGCTATGGGTAATACGACTAATGAATTAATAAGCAAAGCTCTTGAAGTAAATAAGCAACCTCCTAGCAGGGAGCTTGACATGCTTTTAGCTACTGGTGAACAAGTATCTATTTCATTACTAGCTATGGCTATTAAATCACTTGGTCATGATGTTATATCTTTAACTGGTGGTCAATGCGGTATATTAACTGACGGTAACCATAAAAAAGCTAAAATTACTGAAATAAAAACCGACAGATTATTATCTGAACTTGAACAAGATAAAATAATAATTGTAGCTGGTTTCCAAGGAATAGATAATTGTAACGATATCACCACTCTAGGACGTGGTGGTTCTGATACTACAGCCGTCGCTCTTGCAGCTGCATTGAAGGCTGATATGTGTGAAATATATACTGATGTTGATGGTGTTTATACAACAGATCCAAGAATAGTTCAGAATGCTTCTTTAATAGATAAAATTTCGTATGACGAAATGCTTGAGCTAGCAAGCTTAGGAAGCAGTGTTCTTCATCCAAGAAGTGTTGAACTTGCTAGAAAATTCAAAGTTCCTTTGGTTGTAAAATCCAGTTTTACAATGAATAAAGGTACAATTGTAACGGAGGTAGATACTATGGAAAAGGTTGTAGTAAGAGGTCTAGCTTTAGATCAAGAAATAGCCAAAATATCAATACTAGAAGTTCCTGACAAACCAGGAATAGCTTATAAATTATTCGCCGAACTCGCAAAGAATAATATAGGTGTAGATATTATCATACAAAATATAAACAGAAACTCTGTTAATGATATATCTTTTACAGTAAAGATAGATGATTTAGACGAAGCTGTTGAAATATCTGAGAAAATTGTTTCTGAAATAGGGGCTAAAAAAGTTATATATGACAAAGCTGTCAGCAAGCTTTCTGTTGTTGGAGCAGGAATATCCGGTAGTGCTGAAGTGGCTTCTATATTCTTTAAATCACTATATGAATTAGGTATCAATATTCAAACAATCAGTTCTTCACAAATAAAAATATCATGTATAATAGAAACTGATAAAGCCCTTAAAGCTCTAACTTATTTACATGATAAATTTCATTTAAGTGGTCTTAATGGAGAGGATGCTGTGATTTAAATTACTCCTATTCAGTTCATTTGTAGAACTAAACAGCCAAACTAAGATTTGTTATAAACTCAAAAAGGGTTGTTTCAAAATGGTAAATTCATTGTTAAATTTACTCATTTTGAAACAACCCTTTTACTTTTCATATACCTTTTACGGAATATCCTTTGAGTTAAATAATTTGATTATTTATCGGTGAACCAGGAGGTACTATAGGCAATACCAATTCTTCTTTGTCTATAATACATTCTATTACTACAGATTTTTTACTTAATGAAGCTACTTCATTCAATGCTCTTTCTAAATCATTCATATTATTTACTTGATAACCTTTGAACCCATAGGCTTGTGCTAGTACCATATAGTCAACATCCTGTGTCATGTCAGTTTGAGAATATCTACTCCCAGCAAAATGTGTTTGTAACTGTCTTACTAATCCTAATGAATTATTGTTAAACATTATTATAACTACAGGTAAATTATATTTGGTTGAAGTGCTCATTTCGTTACAATTCATTCTAAAACTTCCGTCTCCAGTTACTAATATTACATCTTTATCTGGATTACCTAGTTTTGCTCCTAATGCTGCTCCCAGCCCATAGCCCATAGCCCCAAGACCTCCTGATGTCAGAAATGTTCTTGATTTTTCAAATTCCCAATATTGAGCTACCCACATTTGATGTTGTCCTACATCTGTTGTTACTATTGTATCTTTTTTATAGTACTCCTGTATTTTATTTAATATATTCTTAGCAACAAAATCAGATTCATTGATTTTATCTTTCACAGACCAATTCTTTATTTTTCTAATCCATTCAGTTCTATCTCTAAATTTAATTTTATCTGATAATTTACCAATAATGTGTTTCATATCTCCTATAAAAGATATATCACATTTCATATTTTTATTTATTTCTGTATTGTCAACATCTATGTGTATTATTTTCGTAAAATTGTAATGGTCTGATTTCCCTATGCCTCTATCACTAAATCTTGTACCAATACCTATTATCAAATCGCTATTTTTTACTGCTAGGTTTGCTTCTCTAAAGCCATGCATTCCAGCCATACCTAAGGATAATTCATCACTTCTAGGATAATTACCTAAACCCATTAATGTATTAACAACTGGAATACCTGATTTTTTTGCAAAGACAATTAATTCTTTTGATGCATCAGATATAATAACTCCACCTCCTGCATATATCACAGGTTTATTTGAACTATTAATAATATGTGCCGCCTTATCTATATCTGCATCTGTTATTTTGTCTATTATGATTTGTTTATCCTGTATTTGATTACTATCAATCTCAGTTTCTTCTAAAAATATATTTTTAGGTATATCTATTAGTACTGGACCAGGTCTACCATTTTGGGCAATATTAAATGCTTCTTTCATTATCTCAGGAAGCTTTGTTATATCTTTGACTAAATAATTATGCTTAGTTAATGTCATAGTAACTCCTGTAATATCAATTTCTTGAAAGGAGTCTTTTCCTAACAAACTTGTAGTAACTTGTCCTGAAATTACGACTAATGGAACAGAATCCATATATGCTGCAGCTATACCTGTGACGGCATTAGTTGCACCCGGTCCTGAAGTGACGAAGCATACGCCGACATTTCCAGTCGACCTTGCATAACCATCTGCTGCATGAACACATCCTTGTTCATGAGCACATCTGACGTGGTTAATTTCGCCATTCATTTTATATAATTCATCATATAAGGGTACTACTGCTCCCCCAGGATAACCAAATACGGTATCTACATTTTCTTCCTTTAAACAGTTTAGTACTATTTCTGCTCCATTAAGTCTCATATAAAATTCACCTACTTTCAATAATTATTTATCTTACATCTGTTTCAAATTGTTTTTTATACTACCAATTGTTTTTTATACTACCAAAGGGTTTTTCAAAATGAGTAAAGTTCAAGGCTATTACTAATGTAATTTGAAGCTCCTACTCATTTTTCCTAGGAGTAAGCGACTCACACTAAATCAAAGATTTAGGTTCTCTGCTTACAGATATGAGCGTACAATGATGTAGCTCACTACTCACTTCATTCCTAGGAGTAAGTGAATTCACAAGAAATCATAGATTTCTGTTCTCTACTCAACGCAGAAATTTGCCATTTTGAGACAACTCGCAACCCCTTTTATCCTATCCAAGACATCATACCTCTCAGCTTTTGCCCTACTTTTACTATTGGATGAGCTAACTCTTTTTTCTTTAAAGCACTATACTCTGGTCTATTCATGCTATTTTCTGCAATCCAATCTTTTGCAAACTTTCCAGTTTGTATTTCCTCTAATACTTTCTTCATTTCTTTTCTCGATTGATCAGATATTATACGCTTACCAATCTTATAGTCTCCA